>DATJOU010000107.1:0-7350 GCA_035506775.1 Solirubrobacteraceae bacterium
CGCGGGAGCGTGCGCAGGCTCTGGTTGTCGATCCCCACGACCACGACGTCGCGCGGCGGGCCCTGCGAGCCCCGCAGCGAGAAGCGGGCGTCGACGGCGCCGCGGTCCAGCCAGTTGGACACGCCGGCGAAGTGCACCGCCAGCCCGGCGGCGGCGGCGATCAGAGCGGCGGCGAGCAGTCCGAGGTTCCGTCGTCGCAGGAGCCGGCTCCCCATGCCACAAGGGTAGTCACGGCATGTGCGTTGCATGAATCGACGCCGGCCTGCTACAGAGTGGGTTACTAGGGACGGGATTTGCCGTGAACTGCAGGCAAAAAGGAAGACGGATCTCCGCGCGACAGCTCGCCGCGATGCTCGCCGCGGGCGTCCTGGCGCTGGTTGCGGCCCCGTCCGCCCAGGCCGCGAGGCCTTCTGTGCTCGGCTTCGGCGCGAAGCCCGCCCCGGGGAATGACGAGGTGATCCTGGGCGATGTCGACCCCGGCGGCGAACGGACCGAATTCCTCGCCGCATACGGGCTCGCCGGCTCCCGCTGGTGTGCCGAACAATCGTCCGTCGAGGGCAGCTCCACCGGGATCGGCCTGGGTCTCGAACTCGGCCCGGTGGCGATCTCGATCTGGCTCGGACGCGACGGCGGCTCCCCACCCCATTCCACGCCCCCCACGCCGCTGGGCTACAGCGACGAGGAAGAGCACGCCGTGGCGGTCGAGCTCGGCGAACTGGTCCCGGGCGCCGAATACTGCGCCGCGCTGGTCGCGTTCAACGCCTCGGGGGTCGCCAGCAGCGGGAAGATCGTCTTCCGCTCGGGCGCTCCCACCGTCACGGGCACCGCCTTCGTGGGCTCGTCGAACACGTTGCAGGCGGAAATCGACCCCGCCGGAGAGGCGACCGACTACCAGGTCCTGTACGCCCCGCTCGCCTCCGAATGGTGCACCAGCTTCGGCTTCCGGGGCACGCCCGCGCGACTGGGGGCGCTCACGCCGCTGGGGTTCTCCGACAACTCCTTCCACCCCGTCTCGGTTCCCCTCGCCGGGCTCGTGGCGGGGGGCGAATACTGCGCCGCGATGTACGCGGTGGACGAATCCGGCAGCTCCCAGGGCTTCCAGGTGGCCTTCACCGAGCGCCCCACCGTGGACTCGCTGTCCCCGTCCGCGGGGACCGCCTCCGGCGGCACGACGGTGCGGATCGAGGGCCAGAACCTGGGCGGCACGAGCGCCGTCCACTTCGGCCTCGCGGGGGCGGCCATCGAGAGCGTCACGGCCGAAGAAGTCCTCGTCACCGCCCCGTCCCACGTGGCGGGCGCGGTGGACGTCACGGTCACCACCCCCGCCGGGACCAGCGTCGTCTCCGAAGCCGCCGTGTTCACCTACGAAGGCGAAGACCAGGGCTCCACGGGGCCGAGCGGACCGACCGGCCCGACCGGCCCCAGCGGGCCCACGGAAGCCGGCGGCGCGAGCGGCTCGGCGGGCAGCACCGGTCAGACGGGCGTGGCGGGGGTGACCGGCTCCACCGGGCCGGGAGGGTCGGCGGGCACGGGCGAAGGCCCGGCCCTCGGCCAGAGCGTGCAGGCCGGTCCCGTGACCGGGCCGGTGACGATCCGGCCCGCCGGCTCGAGCGTGTTCGTGGCGCTCGTTCCCGGCACGACGGTCCCCAACGGGAGCGAGATCGACGCCACCCACGGAACCGTGCTGATCACCGAGCGTGAACCCGACGGGAGGCTGGTCAGCGCCGACGTCCGCGGGGGGCTGTTCCGCGTCCACCAGGATGCCACCGGGGAAACGCACTTCGTCCTCACCCTGGCCCTGACCGGGTGCCCGCGCACGAAGCTCCCGCGGGGGGCGGCCGCGAGCGCCGCCTCGAGCCGGCGTCGGCCGCGGTCCCGTTACCTGTGGGTCAGCGAGCGGGGTGGCCACTGGGGCACCAACGGGCGATACGTGAGCACCAGCGTCGAGGGCACCACCTGGCTGACGCGCGACGAATGCGGACGCTCGCAGGTGAGGGTCACGGCAGGGCGGGTGAAGGTGCGCAATCTCGTCACCCACCTCACCCGCACGATCCGCGCCGGCGGTCGCTACACCGCGAGCGCCCACCACCACCGTCGCGGTCACGGCTGAGCAACCCTTCCGGGGGTGTCGCCTCTCTACACCTTGGGTGGGCGGTAGCGGCGGGCCGGGTGGGCGAGTATCACCGCTGGGCAGGGAAGCTCGACCGGAGAGCAAGGATGCTCGTGGACTGGGACCTAGTCCCCGCATTTTGGGGCGGCCGCCGAGGGTCCACGGACGGTATCCTCGCGGTCGTCCCAAGGGTCCCCGGACGGCATGCCCGCAAGCGCGATCTTTCCCAGCATGCCCGCCCGGGCGGGCGGATACGAGTCCTTCTACCTGCGCGCCGTGAGCCCCTCCGCCCCGGTCGGGGTGTGGATCCGGTACACGGTCCACAAGCGCCCCGGGGAGCCGGCGCTCGGTTCCGTGTGGTGCACCGTCTTCGACGCCCGCCGGGGCCGTCCGTTCATGCACAAGCTCACGACCCCGCGGCTGGCGGTTGCGCCCGGGGGCTGGATCGAGGTCGGCAGCGCCGGGCAGGGCGGGAGCTTCGGGCCGGGGCACGCGGACGGAGTGTGTGGGCCGGCACGGTGGGAGCTGGGCCTTCGTCAGCGGGCGCCGGAACTGCGTCACCTGCCCCGAGAGTGGCTGTACCGCACACGGCTGCCCCGCACCAAGCTGACCAGCCCGGCCCCCGACGCCGTCTTCGACGGCACCGCCGAGCTCGAGGGCCAGCCCCCGCTCGAGCTCGACGGCTGGCGTGGCATGGTCGGCCACAACTGGGGCTCCGAGCACGCCGAGCGCTGGATCTGGCTGCACGGGGTCGGCTTCCGCGAGAACCCGGACGCCTGGCTCGACGTGGCCCTCGGCTGGGTGAGGATCGCGGGCCGGCTGACGCCCTGGGTCGCGAGCGGGGCGGTGTCCCTCGACGGACGCCTGCTGCGGCTGGGGGGCCTCGGCGCCCGGGGGGTCGCCGTCCACGAGGACGCGGGGGGATGCACGCTGACGATCCCCGGGCCGCACCGGGTGCGGCTCGGGGCCCACGTGCGGGTGCCCGAGGGGGCGGCGGCCGGGTGGCGCTACGCCGACCCCGACGGGGGTGAGCACGACGTCGTCAACTGCTCGGTGTCAGAGCTCGCGCTGCGGCTGCAGGGGCCCGAGGGAGTCGCGAGCGAGCTCTCCACCCCCCACGGCGGAGCCTACGAGCTGGGCATGCGCGAGCACGACCACGGCGTGGCGATCGCGCCCTTCCCGGACGGCGTGGCCTCCTAGCCGCCCGCCGCGGGCCGCCCGCAGCGACCGCCGGCCGCCGCGGGGCCGGCGCTCAGGGGCGCTTCCACTCCCGGAACGCGGCGAGCAGCTCCTCCCGTGCCCGGGGGGAGATGTCCTGCTCGCTCAGCGTGCCGGCGAGGCGGATCGTCTGGCGCATCTGCTCGAGGTAGGTCGTACACCCGTCGCAGCCGCGGATGTGGCGCTCGAAGCGGCGCCGGTCGCGCGCGTCGAGGGTGCCCTCGAGGTATTCGGTCACGAGCGTCACCAGCTCGCGGCAGCTCATCGGCGGGGTTCGCAGTCCGATCATGGCTCCAGGTACTCCTCCAGGGCCCGGCGCACGTGGGAGCGGGCCCGGTGCAGCAGCACGCGCTCGTTGCCGGGGCTGATCTGGAGCGCCTCGGCGACCTCCTCCGGGGCCAGCCCTTCGACGTCCCGCAGGCCGATCACCGCCTGTTGGGCGGGGGGCAGCTCGGCGATCGCCTCGCGCAGCGCCCGCGCCGTGTCACGACCGAGCACCCGCTCCTCGGGCCAGGCGCGCGGGGGGGCGGCCCACCCCAGCGGCCGCTCCGGGTCGTCCGGCGGCAGGAAGCGATCGAGGGGCACCTCCGGCTCCTCCCCGCCCGACAGCGCCGACAGCGGCAGCTGGCGGCGTTCGCGCTGCCCACGGGTCTTGGCGCGGTTGGTGAGGATCCTGAAGACCCACGTCTTCAGCGAGGAGCGGCCCTCGAAGCGATCGATCCCCTCGAGCACCGCGAGCCAGGTTTCCTGGGCCACCTCTTCGGCCGCCGTGCGGTCGCCGACGTACATCCGCGCGACCCGCACCAGCGCGCCCTGGTAGCGCTCCACAAGCTCCTCGAAGGCCGCCTCGTCGCCGGCCCGGAGCGCCGCCACGAGTTCGCGGTCGTGCTCGTCGCGGCGGGCGCGTGCCCGCTTGCCCGGCGAGAGGAGGCGTGTCGGCCAGGGAGCCGCCATCTGGATCGCCGGCAACGTGAGAGCGGCGGCGACCATCCTACCCTTGCTCCGCCCGCGTCCGCGCAGGGATCCCGAGGGACGCGGCGAACCCGGCCGGCTAGGAGCCGGCGGGCTGCAGGTCGAGGGCCGCCGAGTTGATGCAGTAGCGCTGGCCGCCCGGCCCGGGACCGTCGTCGAAGACGTGCCCGAGGTGGCCGCCGCAGTTACGGCACCGAACCTCCGTGCGGACCATGCCGTGGCTGGTGTCCGACAGCAGCTCGACACTCTCGGCGAAGGTCGGCTCGGTGAAGCTCGGCCAGCCCGTGCCGGACTCGAACTTGGCCTGCGAGCTGAACAGCTCGTGGCCGCAGCCCGCGCAGCTGTAGGTGCCGTCGTCCTTGCTGAAGGCGTAGCGGCCGGTGAACGGCGGCTCGGTGCCGCCCCGACGGAGCACGTCGTACTGCTCGGGCGTCAGCTCGGCCCGCCACTGCTCGTCGGTCTTGATCGTCTTGGGGGTCATCTGTTCCTCCGGTTCTTTTCCTATCAACAGTCTCGCCAGACGCTCCTGCGTTACAGGCTCGAACGAACGTCCAGTCGGCTTGACGGTCGGGCTCCGGCGGCGCATAGTCAAATCGAAGCACGGACATAACCGAGCTGCAAAAGGCAAACCCGTCGCGAGGCGGGGACGCAAAGCCAGAGGTCTCGGGCCCAACGCCCCGAGATGGCTCAGCCGCCAGCCCTCCGAGTCTTGTCCCCAAGGCGCGGAGTCAGTGGGCGGCTGACTCCGCGCCGTTTCTCTTAACGGCGCGACGGGCGGGGGCTCATTTTTTGGCTTTTTTGGGGGGCTTGTAGATGAACACCGTCTTTTTGCCGGCGGCGCTGACCCCGGCTTCGGTGCGGACGGTGACGACCGCTTCGCCGCTGCCTTCGGGCGAGAGCACGGTGAGGCTGTTCCCGTTCGCGACTTTGACGTCCGTTCCGGGGGTCGCACCGAAGTCCACGGTGACGCTGCCGAGGAAGCCCGACCCCGTGACCGTGACGCGCGTGCCACCGGCCGCGGGGCCCTTCTTGGGCGCGATCTTCTTGACCACCGGTGGCAGCGCCGTACGCTGCTCGCAGGCCCCCTGTTCGTTGCTCCACTCCTGCTGGTAGAGGTACTCGTCGCCGTTGATCAGCTGGTTGTAGGGGACGCCGTCGGGGGCCGTTCCGAGCGCCGGCCCCATTTCCTTGAGGACGTTCGAGGAGCGGCATTTGTCGGCGATCTCTTCTTCCTTTTCGCTGATCCAGGCGTTGAATTCGGGATCCGTGACCGTGTCGCTGTGCTCGTGCGCGAGGCCACCGGAGATCGCGTAGTCCGACGGGCTTTCGTTGGGGCTTTCAGCGACGCATTCGGGCGTGTCGTCGTAGGGGAGGTCGACGTAGAGGAAGGTCTCGGAGCCCACCTTGAAGAAGCTGTGGTACGCGCAGTACTTGAAGTGGGCGGTCCCTTCCGAGCACTGGTGCCCGGAGGCTTCGTAACAGGTCGACACACCCGGCGGCAGGAGCACGAAGTACTCGTGCGCGAGGTCGGCCGCGAGCGCATGCCCTTCGACATAGCTCTGCAGCTCGACCCGCAGCTGTTCGTCGGTGAGGCACACGGCCGCGGCTTTGCACCCGCTGGCCGGGTAGGGATCGGTGTCGATCAGCGGTCCACCGAAGTGCGAGCTGTAGTTGCCGAAGCCGCCTTCGCTGTCGCCGTACTGGACCAGGACGGAGTCCGTGTTGAGCCGCCCGCCGCTGTCGTGTGCCAGGTCCCCGAACCACCTGTCGATCCCGGAGACGTACCCGGCGGGGTAGGCGGCTTCGCCCGACGGAGCCCAGAACAGCGGGTAGTTCGTGTTCGACGTCATCACGGGACCGCCGTGGTAGGTCAGCCGTTTGGATTCGGCACTGGCCCGCTTGGTTGTGGTTGCGCTCTGGGAGTTGGGGGGCTGGTAGCCGAGCGTGCGACCGGGGAGGTGCAACACGACCGCGAAGGCGCTCGAGGCCGTCACGAGGTACGCGGCCACACCCAGCAACGAGAGCAGGCACAGGAACGGGTTGAGCCGTTTCACGGCGCCTGTTCCTGGTTCTTGGCCCGCTGTTCTTCGCGCTTGCGCTTGCGTTCTGCTGCGCGTTCGGCGCGGCGTTTCTTGCGTTCGGCGTTCCGTTCCTCCCAGCGTTCCCGGTGCTTGTTCGGTTCCTGGGCGTGGACGTGTTCACGTTCTTCCTTGCCGCCGCCGGAGCCCTTGGACCCGGATCCGCCCGATTTCCCTTCCGATTTGCCGCCCGACTTGCCTTCGGATTTGCCGCCCGATTTGCCGCCCGACTTGCCGCCACCGGATTCACCCGAGGATTCGCCGGCGCCTTCGCCGCCACCGTGCGTGCGCTTGATCGGCGAGGTCGAGGGCCCTTCGGCCACGACCGGCGCCGGCTGGTGGGCTTCTTTGCGTTCGTCGCGGCGTTCTTCGAGCGCTTCGGCGCGCTGTTCACGGCGCTGGTCGGCCGCCTGGCGGCGTTCCTGCAGCGGAGAGCCCCCACCCTGCGCATCGCCGGCGGCCGAGCCGGATGCCCCGGCGCCGCCCCCGCTCCCTGCGGCGGGTGTGCGGCCGCTGCCGAGAGAGATCGCGAAGTCGCCCGCTTCTTCGTGTTCGGCACGTTCCCTGCCGGCCGCCGCCCGTTCGCGGTGGATGGCGCCGGAGCCGGAGCCGAGGCTGCCGGCCTTGACCGCGACTTCGACCTGGCCGTCGTAGCCCAACCGTGAGCCCCGTGCCCTGGTGGAGGACGAGGCGAGCTGTGCACCGGAGTCGACGGAGCGGACCTCCGCCGCCGGGCGGGTGTGGGAGGACGTGGGAGCGTCGATGACCGTCATGCCGACGCCCGCGCTCGCCCCGACCGCCACGATCCCCGTCGCGACCTTGGCCGCCAAGGCGGTCATCCCGCCGCCGGCGACTTCGAGCGCGGTCCCGGCCATCGAGGCGGTGCCGGCGTAGTTGGCGTAGTTGGCGGCGTCGGTGCCGCACAGGTGGAGAGCCTGGTCGATCGCGCGGTAGCGGAGCGTCAGCGACGGC
>DATJOU010000108.1:0-27797 GCA_035506775.1 Solirubrobacteraceae bacterium
GCCGGTCCCGAGCTGCCCTTTGGCGTTCTCCCCCCAGGCGAGCACTTCCCGGCCGCCGCCCCGGACCGCGTAGGCGGATTCGCCGCCCGCCGCGATCCGTTCCACGCCCGTGAGCGGGTGTCCTTCGAGCTTCACGCGGCGCGGGAGCGTACTGCAGGGGACGGGGGTGCGGGAGTGGGTTTCCCCGTAGCACTGTTCTTCTTCGCCGCCCGTCTGTTCGGTCCCGAGGTCACCGTTCTGGTCTTCCCCCCAGGCGAGCACTTCGCCGTCGGCGAGCAGGGCGAAGTCGCGCACCCCGCCGGCGGCCAGCTGGACGACGTGTTCCAGCCCCGGAACCTGGGCCGGTTCGTCACGCGGGCGGGCATTCTGTTCGCCCGCCAGGGCGGTCCGTTCGAAGCCCTTTTCGCCGTTGCCGCGCTCGCCGAATTCCGAGGCTCCCCACGTCCACACGCTGCCGTCGTAGCGCAGCGCGGCGGCGTGGGCGTTGGCCACCGACACTTCCCTGACGCCTTCCAGGTTGACCACCGGTCCGGGCCGGTTCTGGGCCTGGAGGCGGTTGCCGTTGCCGAGCTGGGCCTTGGTGTTCGAACCCCACGAGGCGAGCGTGCAGTCGCCGAGCAGCGCCACGGCGAACTTGAACCCCGCCTGGACCGAACGGACGTCGGCGAGCCCGAGGACCTGGTTGGGTGAGCCCTCGTGTGCGCTGCGAAAGCCCGCGGCCAGCTGTTCGGAGCCGTTGACCCCCCACTCGACGGCCGCGGGGCCGCCTTGCGTGGCCGGGCAGCCTTCGCTGCTCGCCCGTGCGGCAGAGCACGTAAGGGCGAGGGTCAGCGCCAGGATGGACGCGAACAGCGTGGCGCGAGCGCAACCTCCAGATCGCATTGAGGCGATGCTGGCGGCGGGTGGTTCAGGGGCGCGCCGGTTCCCCCCTTATCGGGACTAGTACGGCTGCGCTATCCGCGTCCCGGGCACCGACGAGAACGGGGGGCCCGCAGGCCCCCCGTTCTCGAATCATGTTGCTTGTGAGCTGGTAGCCAGGAGAGTCGCTCGACCCTTGCTAGAGCTGTCGCAGCTCGTACTTGCCTTCGAACTTGGCGCTTTGCGCGAAGTACAGCGTGACCGGCGCTGTTTCTGGTTCTTCGCTGAACGGGCTCGGGAAGCTCGCCACCAGTTCCTGTTTACCGACGAGGGCGCTGAATTCGACCCCGCCCTTTTTGGTCATTTCGTTCGGGACCTGGGTGTTCTTGCCCGTGAGGATGCCCGAGACCGTGAACTTTTTTTCGATGCATTCGAATTCGACCCACGGTTCCGCCGGTTCGGAAATGGTGCCTTTGCCTTTGTGCGTGAACTGAATCAGCGGTTCTTTACCGGGTTCGGCCCCTTCTTCGAAGATGCCGATCAGCGCGTGGGTTTCGATTTCGCCCAGTTCTTTGCCGTGTGTGGTGCATTTTTTGTTTTCGTTTTTCGGCTGCACACAGCCCTTGAAGTTGAACCTGGCTTCGATCGTCCCGGCGCCGCGAATCGCGCCTGAGGACACGCTGGTTTTGCACGTGACTTCCAGTTCCCCGGCCGTGATCGCCACGGTCTTGCCCTTGCCCGTGAAGGCGCCGTTTCCGGCAGGCCCGGGTTTCCATTCGTACTTGTTTTTCGGACCGCCGAGGCCCTGTTCTTCAGGCGTCGCTTCTTCGCCTGCTTTGTTGCCGCACGTTTTGCTGTTGTAGCGGCCTTTGTAGCTCGTTTCTCCCTTGCCGGTCTTCAGCAGCTTGGCGCACTGCCCGACTTCGACGCTGGCCTGCGCGCTCGCCACCGCGATCACTGCGCTCAGCGCGAAGACCGCGATGAGGCACAGCCCCACGACCCTGATCCGTCTCTCCATAGCTCCTTCGCCCTCCATGAGTTTCCAATGACGTGAGGTCGTCCCACGCCCCCATTCGGCGTTGGGAAACCCCGATTTTCCAAAGCCACCAGTCGCCGCGGCATGACCCCTCCGGCGCAGGCGTTGCTCGGGCTAGGTTGGCACAAGGCGAGGGGTGCGTCAAGCGCTGACCGGCCCTCTGCCCGGAGCCCTCGGGCTCGGTACGGTAAGCCGGTGCGAGTGGCGACCTGGAACGTCAACTCGGTCAAGCAGCGCGTCGGCCGGCTGCTCCCCTGGCTCGAGGAACGGCATCCCGACGTCGTCTGCCTGCAGGAGACCAAGCTCACCGACGAGGCCTTCGCCGAGCTGCTGGGGGACGAGCTCACAGGGCGCGGCTATGAGATCGCCCTCTATGGGGAGGCCCAGTGGAACGGCGTGGCGCTGCTCTCCCGGGTCGGCCTGGAGGAGGTCGAGCGGGGTGTCCCGGACGGTCCGGGCTTCCCCCACCAGGAGGCGCGGGCGGTCTCGGCGACCTGCGCCGGGGTGCGGATCCACAGCGTCTACGTCCCCAACGGGCGGGTCCCGGACTCCGACCACTACGCCTACAAGCTGCAGTGGCTGGGCGCGCTGCAGCGCTCGCTGCAGGCCGACGAGCGCCCGACCATGGTCTGCGGGGACATGAACATCGCCCCCGCCGACGCCGACGTGTTCGACCCCGCCGCCTACGAGGGGCACACCCACGTGACCCCGCCGGAGCGGGCCGCGCTGCGGGGCCTGCTGGGGACGGGCCTGCACGACGTGATCCGCGAGCACTGGCCGCAGGAGCGGGTGTTCACCTACTGGGACTACCGGGCCGGCATGTTCCACCAGGACCTCGGGATGCGGATCGACCTGGTGCTCGCCAGCGACGCCGTCAGCGAGCGGGTGCGGGCGGCGTGGGTGGACCGTCAGGCCCGCAAGGGGTCCCGCCCCAGCGACCACGCTCCGGTGATCGTGGACCTCGACGAGGCCCCCGACGGCGACATCGGGCCCGTCGTCCCGCCCCCGTCGGCTCCGGCCCGCGGGCGCAAGGTCAAGCTCCCGCAGTCGGACTGACCCCGCACGCGCCGGCCCGGGCTAGACGGAACCTGCGTCGTGCCCGTCAAGGGGACCTGGTGGGAGTCGAACCCACACACTGGGGCTGAAGACCCGCTTGGCGCCAACCCGGCCAGGTCCCACGTCGCGATCGCCGGCGGCGGGCGCGCGCCGGCCCGGGCCGCGGGTTGCGTCCCAGCCTACACCCGTGCGAGCGCCCGCCAGCCGGGGTCAGCGGCCGACGTACTTCACGCGCCCGTTGTTGCCCACCTGGGTGACTTCGAACGGGTAGGACTTGCCGTCCACGGTGGCCGTGCAGAGGAACGAAATGCCCGACTGCTGTAGGACCTGCTGGGGGCAGCTCACGTCGGCCTTGAGATGTCGCTGGGCCGCGATCGAGGCCGCGATCGCGTGCTCGACTTTCTCGATGTTCAAGGCCACCAGCGGGGCACGGTTTTCGTAGCGGACGTGGCCTTTGGAGTTCGTGATCACAACCGTCACCGGATAGCTGCCGACTTCGAGCTTGGCGTCGCAGGTGAAGCTGCTCCCCGTCTTGATCGCCACTTCCGACGGGCACGACACCGTGGTGTGCAGGCCCCGTTGGGCGAGGATCGACGCCGCCACGGCGCGCTCGACGCGAGCGGTGTCGAGTTTCGGTTCGCTGGAAGAGCCGCAGCCGGCGATCGCCACGGCGGCGGCCAGCCCGAGGATGAGCAGCGGCGCACCGCCGGCCGCCTGCCGGGGGAACCTTCGCCGGCCTCCTGCGTGCGCCACGATCAGGCGCCGCGGGTGCCGGCCGCGAGCAGCGGATCGACCACGGGCGCCGGATACTAATGTCCGGCGCGGCTGCTCCCGCCGGGTCGGGGTCGGGCCGGCGCCGTGCTGCGGAGTGGCTCCCACGCGAATCCCGCCCGCCTTTCGGGGGTACAGTGGGTCACTGATATGGAGTCCGGGGACGCTGCGACGGCGCATGCCGCGGGAATCTCCACGGCGGGGCCCGACCTCGAGCAGGGCGTGGAAGCCGGTCCCGAGAGCGCTGCGTGGGCTGAGGGCGCGGCCGAGCACGCCAGGGCGACCCCACGCGTACGGGTCTCGCGGGCCGCGCTGCTGACGCTGGCGACCGGGCTGCTGATCACCGCCTTGCTGTCGGTGGCGGCGCTCGAGCTCTACGACCACAACGAGACCCGGCTGCTGAAGCTGCGGGCCCGCGAGCTCAGCCTGGTGCTGAGCACCGCGGTGCCCACGCTGCAGACGCCGCTCGCCTCGGCGGCCGAGCTGGCCGACGCGACCGGGGGCAACGCCCAGAAGTTCCGTGCCTTCATGACCCCCCTGGTCGGCACCGGACGTGCGTTCACGTCGGCGTCGTTGTGGCCCGCCGAAGGGTCGCGCGTGGCCCCGACGGTGATCGTGGGGCAGCGACCCGCCCTGGCGGGGAGGACCGGCGAAGCCCGCAAGCTGTTCGCCGAGGCCAAGCAGAGCGGCCAGCTCGTGCTCACCGAGCTGCTCCCGGGAGCCACCCCGCGCCTGGGTTACGCCTACTCCGTCCCGGGCGCGCACGGGGGGTACGTCGTCTATGCGGAGAATCCGCTGCCCGCCAGCAGGCGCTCTCAACTGGCGGAAAGCACCGGTTTCGGAGATCTCAACTACGCGGTCTACCTCGGCCGCTCACGCCGCCGCAAGGATCTGCTGGTGACCGACATCACGCACTTCCCGATCACGGGGCGGCAGGCCAGCACGGTGGTCCCGTTCGGGAAGGGGGCGTTCACGCTCGTCGTGACGCCCGCCCGCTCGCTCGGAGGCACGTTCTTCGAGGACCTCCCGTGGCTGGTCGCGATCGTCGGCGCGCTCGTCTCGATGGCCGCCGCGGTGCTCACCGAGCGCGTCGTGCGGCGGCGGGCCGACGCCGAGCGTCTGGCCGGCGTGCTCGACCGCGTGGCCAGCGAGAACCGCCAGCTCTACACCCAGCAGCGCGGCATCGCCCAGACGCTCCAGCATGCGCTGCTGCCCGAGACGCTGCCCGAGGTGGCGGGCCTGCGGATCAGCGCCAGCTACGTCCCCGCCGCGTCGGGGATCGACGGGGGTGGCGACTGGTACGACGTCGTGCCCTGCGGTCCGAGCAGCGCGCTGCTGTTGATCGGCGACGTCTCCGGCCACGGCCTGCGGGCGGCCACCACGATGGCCTCGCTGAGGCACGCCGCGCTCGCCTACGCCTCCGAGGACTCGAGCCCCGCGTCCGTGCTCTCGAAGCTGTCGAACTTCGTCAACAGCGGTTCCCCCGACTATTTCGCCACCATGTTGTGCGCGCGCGTGGACGTTTCCGAGCATCGCATCAGCCTGGCCAGCGCCGGGCACCTGCCGCCGCTGCTGATCGCCGACGGCGAGGCCCGCCTGCTCGAGTTCGAGCCCGACGTGGCGATCGGCGTGGCCCGCGACTGGCAGTACAGCGAGACCGAGGTCGCGATCCCGCCCCGGGCGATCCTGGTCGCCTACACCGACGGCCTCGTGGAGCGGCGGGGCGAGCTGCTCGACGTCGGCCTCGAGCGGCTGCGCACGGTGGCCCTGCAGGCGCCCCCCGAGCTCGACCAGCTCGTCGCCGGGCTGGTGCGCGACCTTCCCGGCGAGGAACACAGCGACGACACCGCGATCGTGGGGATCCAATGGCGGACATGAACCAGCGCGCCGACCTGCGCGTGCAGACCAGCCGCGAGACGCCCGAGCTGACGGTGGTGAGCGTCGCGGGGGAGCTCGACGTGTCCACCGCCAGGGTCCTGGAATCGGCGGTCGAGGAGGCCTGCGCCCCCCAGCCCGCCGAGCTGCTGTTCGACCTCAGCGAGCTGCGCTTCATGGACAGCGCCGGGATCGCGGTGCTGCTCGGAGCGACCCGCAGGGTCCCGACCGTACGCCTGCGCGAACCGTCGCCGGCGGTGCGCCGGGTGCTCGAGATGACCGGCCTCACGACGGTGCTCCCGTTCGTCGACCCATGACCGCCGAGCGCTCCTTTCCGTGCACGCCGACAGCGGTCGGGGATGCCCGGCGCTTCGTGCGCGACCTGCTGCGCGAGCAGCCGACCGAGACCGCCGAGCTGGCCGAGCTGATGGCCTCCGAGCTGGCCACCAACTGCGTCCAACACGCCCACACGCTGTTCGAGGTCAGCGTCTCGATCGGCAAGGAGATCCGGGTGGAGGTGCGGGACACCGGCGAGGGTGGGCCCCGCCGGATGTCGCCGACGCCCCACGACCTCTCCGGTAGGGGGCTGATGATCGTGGAGTCGATGTCCGACCGCTGGGGCGTGGTGACGCGCTCGGCCGGCAAGACGGTGTGGTTCACGCTGCCGGTGGCCCGCCGCGACGTGAAGGCCCGGCGGACGGGCAGCCGCCCGGCCGATCCCACCCCCCGCTAGCGCCGCCGCCCGCGGGGGCCACCGTCAGCAGTAGCTGAAGACGTTGCTGCCGCTGGCGACCGGCACCGCCGCCGAGCCGGCGCTCGAGGAGCTGGCGAGCGTGGCCCCGTTCTCGCTCACGGCCGATCCCGCGCGTAGGCCCAGCAGCGTCAGCGTGGCGGGCCCGTCGCTGGTGACCGTCACCGTGGCGCACTTGAGCTTCGCGGCCTTGGTTTCGACCGCCAGGCTGGACACGTCGGTGAGCGACAGGGTCAGCGTTTTGGTCGGCTTGGGAGTCGGCCCGGGCGTCCAGGTCAGCGAGTCGGCGATCGCCGGCGTGGGGCCGTCCACGGCGCCCGTGTGGTGTTCGAGCTTCTGTTCGGGTTCGGGGAGCCCGCCGGAGCTCGCGCTCACCGAGGCGAGCCGCCCGGAGCCGGCGGCGCGCGCGCCGAGGCCGCTGATCCAGTAGTCGCCCGTGGGCCCGATCCCGAGCGAGCTCGAGTCGAGCGCCGGATACCAGGCGAACGTGAACGACGCGGGGGTCTTCACCCGTTCGAGCGAGCCGAGCTGGGAGGTGGCCGGGGCGAAGTCGTTCTGGAGCGCGAACACCATGTGGTCCTCGGCCGGGTAGAGGACCGCGTAGTAGCGGTAGCCGAGCTTGTTGAAGGCTTCGACCTGTTCCAGCCCGCCGGTGAACGGGACCAGCTCGTCGATCGCCCCGTAGGTCATCACGTACGGGATCCACTTGGCGTTGACGATCAGGGGCGTGGTGTTGCCCTCGCTGGTGCATTCTTCCCCGCCGGCCGCGCTTTCGATCGGCGGGGTCACGCGGGTGCCGCAGATCACCGGTCCCTCGAGCGGCATCGCCTGGGCGAACAGGTCCGGGTATTCGAGCGCCAGCTTGTAGGAGGCGAAGCCGCCCATCGAGTACCCCGACATCACGGTCGTGTCGGGGTCCAGGGCGTAGTGGCTCGCGAGCTGGTGCCACACGTCCCAGAAGTCCACCTGGGCGGCCCCGTAGTACCACTGCCCGTCGCTGAAGCCCTCGGTCGTCGCGCAGATCGAGTCGCGCTGCTCGCACTCCTCCTTGAGCTGGCTGGGGGCCACGCCCCCGTACTGGTTGAGGTTGGCGCCGAGCGAGTGCAGGATCCAGGTCAGCGAGGTGGGCTTCGACGGGTTGTAGGTGCTGGGGACGTAGACCGCGTACGGCTGCACCCGCCCGAGGTAGGTGGGGCCCGTGTAGGTGTTGGAGCCTTCGGCGTCCTTGACCCCTTCCCCGAGCGACAGCGGTGAGACGTACCAGCGGTTGGAGTACCCGGTCGGCTCCGGTTCGGGCGTCGTCTGCTTGCCCTGCAGCTGCGCCCAGTTCACGGTCAGCGCGTACTTGGAGACGTTCCCGGTGGCGAGCGTGTTGGCCTGGTCGTTCTCCATCCACATGTTCCCGCACTCGGCCACGGGGACGTGTTCGGTCCCTTCGGCATCGCCTTCGGCGGCGAGCCCTTCGTCGAGCGCCGCGGACAGCCCCGGCAGCGGCAGTTCCTCGCTCGGGCACACCAGCTCGCTCTCCTGCTGGTAGCTACGGAAGGTGACGTTGTAGACGTTGGTCTGCCCCGGCAGGCCCCCGTCCTGGGCCGGGACGGTTTCGAATTCGGTCCCGGCCGCGTTGGCGAGGCCGGCCGCCAGCCGCACCTGCCAGCTACCGCTCACCGGCAGCACGCTGGTGGGGATCCGCACCACGAACGAGTGTGCCGCGAGGTTCACTTCGGTGTGCAGTTCCGCCCCCGCCACCGGGGCGCCGGTGGCGACTTCGAGCAGCCGCGCGTGCTGGGCGGAGACCACCAGTGCGTACTGGATTCCGGCGGAGCGCACGCCGGCGTTGGCGGGCCACGTTTCGCCCGCCGCGGGCGCAGCGGCTTCGGTGCTGAAGGTCCACTCGGCGATCGGCACGTCGGCGTCGGCGAGCGTGTTCCAGTCCACCCGCCAGTAGGTGGCGCCGTGGGCGTACCCGACCCCGGCGCGGAAGATGTCGGCGCCGTTGTTGTCGGCGGGCCCTTCCGGGTACGCGAACCCGCCGTGCACCGGGGCCAGGTCGGAGACCAGGGCCGACTTCGCGATCCCGACCGGGCTGCCCAGGGGCCCGTGGTCGTCGTAGAGGAAGTCGGTCCACAGGCTCGCGCCCTTGGAGAGCAGCCCCGTGCCCTCGGTGCGGGAGAAGTCGCTCGGGAACGGCCATTCGCCGCTGCTCGGCTCCGTCAGCGCCGGTTCGGGCGCCGTCGCGGCCGCCGGAACGCCCGTCGGCAGGCCCGGGATGCCGCGCACGCTGTCCGTCCGCTGCGAGCTCGCCGCCAGCGCTCCCGCGCTCGTGCACAGCGCCAGCGCCAGGGTCAGCAGGGCGCCCATCAGCGCCTTCACCACGTCCCCCTTCAAACCGCCCTGTCTGTTCAAGCCTGCTCCCGGAAACCCCGACTTCGGTACGCGCCAAACGACTCGTACCGAATACCCCTGGGAGCGGGTTCTCTAAACGTGCGCGCCGGGTTGTTGCAGGAATCGCTCCCGCAAGCGCGAATGGATACGAGCGATGGACGAGGTCCGAGAGCTGAAGACGGTCGCGACGGCGATGCTCGTGTTCGGCGTGATCACGCT
Organism: Solirubrobacteraceae bacterium; assembly: GCA_035506775.1. Taxonomy (GTDB): domain Bacteria; phylum Actinomycetota; class Thermoleophilia; order Solirubrobacterales; family Solirubrobacteraceae; genus Palsa-744. The sequence goes on from DATJOU010000108.1 coordinate 8,952, forward strand.
GGGCGTGGGCGTGTTCCTGGTCGCCGACCCCGAAGAAACACTCAAAGTCTTCACCGTGATCTTCGGGATCTTCCTGCTGATCGACGGCATCCTCGCGATCGTCGCGGCGGTGCTCGGGCGCATCGAGAGCCGCGCCCTGCTCGCGGTGGTCGGGGTGATCAGCGCGATCGCGGGGCTGATCCTGATCAAGAAACCGTTCCAGTCGCTCACGGTCCTGATCGTGATCCTCGGCATCTGGCTGGTCGTCGCCGGGGTCGCCCGCTTCGTGTACGCCTTCACGATCCACGAGGGCCGGGGCGCCTACCTGCTGATCGCCGCCGTCGACCTGATCGCCGGCGTCGTGATCCTCAGCTGGCCCCATCCGAGCCTCAAGACACTGGCCGTGATCGCCGGCATCGTGTTCATCATCCGCGGCCTGGTCTACATCTGGGCCGGGTGGCGCCTACGGGGAATGCTCAAGCACGACCCCGGCGGCGCCGCGCTGGCTGGCTGACGGGGTCCGGGCGATGGCCTGAGGGCCGCCCGGCGATCAGCGCCAGGGCGTGTTCGAGCGCCGCTGCGATCGCCTCGCCGGTCTGCTCGATGCTCGCGGGACTGCCGGGGAAGTTGACGATCAGGGTGCCCCCGCGGATCCCCGCCTGGGCCCGCGAGAGCATCCAGTTGGGGGTGTGGGGGCGGGAGGCCTCGCGCATCGCCTCGGGGATGCCGGGGACGTTGCGGTCGATCACCCCCAGCGTCGCCTCGGGCGTCACGTCGCTCGGGGCCACGCCGGTCCCGCCACTGGTCAGGATCAGCTCGCAGGCCTCCTCGTCGCTGTAGCGGCGCAGCAGCCGTTCGATCAGCTCGCGGTCGTCCGGGACCAGCTCGAAGGCGTGCACCTCGAGCCCCAGGCCTCCGGCGAGCCGTTCCAGCGGCTCACGGCTGTGGTCGGGCGCCGAGCCCGCCGAGCGGGAGCTGCTGATCGAGATCAGGGCGGCGCGCGGGGCCACGCTCAGGGGTCCCCGCGGCGCCAGTCGTGGCGCCCGCCGGTCTTCTCGAGCAGCGCGATCTCCTCGATCACGACCCCCCGCTCGAGCCCCTTGACCATGTCGTACACGGTCAACGCCGCCACCGAGCAGGCGGTCATCGCCTCCATCTCAACGCCGGTGCGGTCGACCGCGTGGGCCTCGGCGACCAGCTCCACCACGCCCTTGCCGACATCGACGGCGGCGGCCACGTCGACGAAGGTCATCGCCACCTGGTGGGCGAGCGGGATCAGCTCGTCGGTGCGCTTGGCCGCCTGGATCCCGGCCAGCCGGGCCACCCCCAGCACCTCGCCCTTCGGGCCCTGACCGCTCTCGACGGCGTGGGCGGCCTCGCTCGACATCCGCAACCGGGCAGCCGCACGCGCCACGCGGCGGGTGGTGTCCTTGCCGGCCACGTCCACCATCCGCGCCCGTCCCTGCTCGTCGAGGTGGGTGAGGCGCCGCTCGCTCACGTCCCGGCCCCCGCTCCGTCCGCGCCGTGGACCCTGGCGCCCGGGGCGGGGGTGCCCGTCACGGGCCGGCTGACGCCGTCCTCGTCCACCTCCCGCTTCCAGATCGGTGCCTCGCTCTTGATGCGGTCGATGATCTCGCGGGCACCGGCGAAGGCTTCTCCGCGGTGGGGGGCCGAGGCGGCGACGATCACGCTCGGCTCCCCCAGCGGGACGCTCCCGACGCGGTGCTCGGCCGCCGCCGCGCACAGGTCGTGGCGGTCCACGGCGTCGCGCAGGATCGCCGCGATCCGCTCGAGCGCCATCTCGGCGTAGGCCTCGTACTCGAGCGTGGAGACCTCGCGGGTGACCCCCTGGAAGCTGACCACGGCCCCGGCTCGCGGGTCGCTGACGGCCGCGGTCACGGCGTCGAGGCTGAGGGGCTGCTCGCCGACGGCGACGTGCGGGCCATCGCCGCCGCTGAGTGGGGGGATCAGCGCCAGCTCGTCGCCGGCCCGCAGTCGCGTGCGCTCGCAGGCGTAGTCGCGGTTGACGGCCAGCTGGACGGGCAGCTTCGCCAGCACCCCGGCGAGCTCCGGCAGCTCCGCCAGCGCCGCCAGGGCGTCGGCGACCGTGGCCCCGGGCGGCAGCTCGAGCTCGACCCGGTCGCGGCCCGCCCGTTCCCGCAGCACCGCGAACAGGCGCACCATCACCCTCACCGGCACACCACTCGGTCCGCCAGCAGCTCGAGCTCGACCGTCTCACCGGCGCCGACGTGCTCGGTCGCGGACGGGACGATCGCCAGGGCGTCGGCGTCCAGCATCGTGGTGAGCACGTGCGACCCCTGGTGCCCGGCGGGCGTCGCGCGCAGCCCCCGCTCGTCCATCTGCAGGCGGCAGCGGACGGCGTGGGCGCGCCCCGCCGGCTTCTCGTAGTCGCTCGTGAGCGTTCCGCGGGCCCGGTGGCGCAGCTGCGTCGCCCCGCTCATAGCCCGTAGTGCAGGCGCGACCAGCAGCGTGAAGGTGACCATCGCCGAGACCGGGTTTCCCGGTAGCCCGAACACGAGCTGCTGCCCACGGGTGCCGAACCACGTCGGCTTGCCGGGCCGCAGCGCGAGGCCCCAGAAGCGCTCCTCTGCTCCCAGCTCGGCGAGCGTCCCGCGCACGTGATCGTGGGGACCTACCGAGACCCCGCCGCACAGCACCAGCACGTCGCTCGCGCCGAGCGCCTGCGAGATCACCCGACGGGTGTCCCGGGGGTCGTCGCCGACGCTTCCCGGCGCCTGCGTGTCCGCCCCCACGCCCCTCGCCAGGGCCGGGATCGCGTGGCCGTTGGAGTTGTAGATCGCGCCCGCCCGGGACGGCTCCCCGGGCTCGAGCAGCTCATCGCCGGTGGCGATCACCGACACCAGCGGGCGGCGCCCGCACTCGACCTGCGCCCGTCCCAGCGACGCCGCGACGCCGACCGCGGCCGCCGAGAGCCTCCTGCCGGCCTCGAGCACGACGGTGCCGGGGCGGATGTCCTCGCCGCTGCGGCGGATGTCGTTGCCGGCGGCCACCGGCTCGTGCAGGCGGACGTGTCCGTCGTGCACGCTGACGCGCTCGATCGGGACCACCGCGTCGGTGCCGGCCGGGACCACCGCCCCGGTCGAGATGACGGCCGCCTGCGAGGGCCCCACGGGCTCGCTCATGGGTTGGCCGGCTCGCGACTCGCCCACCACCGCGAGCGTCACGGGCGCATCCTCGCGAGCCGCGACGAGGTCCTCGCTGCGGACCGCGAAGCCATCCATCGCGGAGCTGTCGAAGGGGGGCACGGCCGCGTCGCTGCGCAGCTGTTGCGCGAGCACCCGCCCGAGCGCGTCGTCCAGCGGGACCGGCTCCACGCCCAGCGGGAGTGCGCACTCCAGCACCAGTTCGCGCGCGCGGTCGATCTCGAGCAGCGTGGTGGAGGACACCCTCACAAGAGCGTATATCCGCAGGTGCAGGGCTAAGCTGGCCGTGAATGGGCGGGGCGCGGGACACGCTCGGACGGCCACTGCGGGATCTGCGGATCTCGCTCACCGACCGCTGCAACATGCGTTGTGGCTACTGCATGCCGCGTGAGGTGTTCGGCCGTGACTTCCAGTTCCTGCCCCGCTCGGAGCTGCTGTCGTTCGAGGAGATCACCCGCTTCGTCGGCGTGGCGGCCCGGCTCGGGGTGGCCAAGGTGCGTCTCACGGGGGGCGAGCCGCTGCTGCGCCGGGGCGTCCCCGAGCTGGTGGCGATGCTCCGCGCGCTCGAGGGCATCGAGGACATCGCACTGACCACCAACGGGCTGCTGCTGGAGCGTCACGCCGAGGCGCTGAAGCGGGCGGGGCTGGACCGGGTGACCGTCAGCCTCGACACCCTCGAGGAGGACCTGTTCCGCACGATCGCCGACACCGCCGTCTCCCTGGAGCGCGTGCTGGGCGGAATCGACGCCGCCCTGCAGGCGGGCCTCGAGCCGGTGAAGGTGAACATGGTCGTGCGCCGGGGGGTCAACGACCGCTGCGTGCTGGACATGGCCGAGCACTTCCGCGGGCGCCCGGAGATCCTGCGGTTCATCGAGTTCATGGACGTGGGGGAGAGCAACGGCTGGCGCCGCGAGGAGGTCGTGCCGGCGCGCGAGATCGTTGCCTCGATCTCCGAGCGCTGGCCGCTGCGGCCGCTGTCCCCGCACCGTGGAGGGGAGGTGGCCTCGCGCTGGGCCTACGAGGACGGACAGGGCGAGATCGGCGTCATCAGCTCCGTCAGCGAGCCCTTCTGCCACGGCTGTACGCGCGCCCGGCTGTCGGCCGAGGGCAAGCTCTACACCTGCCTGTTCGCGACCACGGGCAGCGACATGCGGGCACTGCTGAGGGACGGTGCCGGCGACGAGCAGCTCGAGGCCCGCCTCGCCGCCATCTGGGGCGGGCGCAGCGACCGCTACTCGGAGCTGCGGGCGGCAGCCGAAGGACACGGGGCCGGCACACGTCCCACACACGCTCCCCGCGTCGCCACCAAGCGCAAGCCGCGGGTCGAGATGTCCTACATCGGCGGCTAGCCACGTGGCCCCCTCCGGGGCCCTTCGCGTAGCCCTCGCCAAGGCAGGATTCCGCGCCGCGACGGGGAAACCCGCCACCTGAAGTGTTCCCGATCCTGGTCGCACGCCGCGGCCTGCGCCGCCGGGTGCCCTAGCACCCCGTGCCCTTGCGCAGCCGCCTCACGAGGAGGTTTCGATGACGTTTCGCAGGCCGCTGCTCGCCGTTCCGGTCGTTCTCGGGGCGCTCCTGGTCCTCCTGATCGCCAGCGCCCCGGCGCGCGCGGCCGGGGAACCGATCCCCCTCGAAGTCAACACGGTCGGGATGGGCGAAGTGGAATGCTCCGCCAACGGCGCCCTGTTCGCCGAATGCGAACCCGAATATCCCAAGGGCACGAAACTCATCCTCCGCGGTGTCCCCGGTGCGGGCGTCGGGTTCGTCGGGTTCAGCGAAGGTGAAGGCTCGGCTTCCGCGTGCACCACCGTGCGGGACTGCGAATTCGCGCTCGAAGAAGAAAGCAGCGTCGAAGCGACGTTTGCGCCGCTGCAGAGCCTCACCGTGAACGTGACCGGCGAAGGGGAAGCCCTGTGCGAAGTCCAGGGCAGCCTGGCCGTGGAAGCCTGTCAGACGGAATACGCCAAGGGCGTGACGGTGCTCGTGATCGGGTCGGCGGACCCCGGGTCGAGGTTCACGGAATTCGCGTTCGGCTCGGGCTCCGCGTCGGGTTGCACGCTGACCGGCACGTGTGAATTCACGATCGAGGAAGCGAGCTCCGTGACGCTGGAGTTCGAAGTCAACCCCCGCTTCGACCTCACGGCCAACGTGCTGGGGAAGGGCTCCGTCAGCTCGACGCCATCGGGGATCAACGGCTGCTCCTCGAACTGCACCGCCGAATTCGAATTCGGAGCGGTCGAACTCGTCGCCACCCCCGAAGCCGGTTACGAATTCATCGGCTGGATCGGGTGCCCCGGAAGCGAAGAAGGCGAATGCGTCGTGTTCATGACCAGGAACACCGAAGTCACCGCGGTGTTCGTGAAGGTTCCCCAGGAAGGCAAAGAAGGCAAAGAAGGCGCGGCGGGCAAAGAAGGCGCGGCCGGGAAAGAAGGCGCCGCGGGGAAAGAAGGCGCCGCAGGGAAAGAAGGCGCGGCGGGCAAAGAAGGCAAAGAAGGGCCGGGCGGGGCACCCGGCTTGAACGGAGCCCAGGGCGCGCCCGGATCCGCCGGTCCCATCGGACCAGCCGGCGCGGCGGGCCCCGCCGGTGCGGCGGGCCCAGCGGGCCCGACGGGCCCGGCCGGGAAGATCGAGCTGGTCACGTGCACGGTCGCGAAGAAGAAGGGCAAGAACGTCCGCGAATGCACGACCAAGCTGGTGTCCGGGACGGTCAAGTTCACGGCCACCGCGTCCTCCGCCCACGCAGCCCTGTCGCGTCACGGGGTCGTCTATGCGACCGGTGCGGCGGTCTCCCGCCACGGCGGCCTGAGGGTGCGCCTGGCGGCGGTCCATACGCTGGCGCCCGGCCGCTACAAGCTCACGATCGGGTCCGGCCGCAGGCGCCACACGCGGACCTTGATGCTCTCCTGAGGACCCCGGAGCGGCTTGCGGCCGGGGCCGTCGTGGTGACGACTCCGGCCGCGAACGCCGGTTGAGATCCGCTCAGGGTTGGTGCCCGACCGAAACGCTAATTCCATCCGGCCGTTGCCGACCACACGGAGAAGATTCGGCCCACGGTCCCATCGGCAGAAGGGGGGCGAGCAGGAAGATGCGTGTTGTTAGCCGCTCCGGCAACCAGTGGTTGCACCCACTCGTGGGCGTGCCCCCGGCACCCGTCGGTCGCCACGCCGCCGCTCCCCCCATCCGGTCCCCCGAGCTGAACGAGCTCGAGACGCTTGTGGCCTGCGCCGCCGAAGGCAGCTTCGCGGCCGCCGCACGGCGCCTGGGGGTGAGCAGGCCGGCGGTGACGAAACGGATCGACAACCTCGAGGCGATCGCCGGGCGTCCGCTGCTGCACCGCGCCCCTGCAGGGGTCACGCTGACCGACTCCGGGGCGACGGTGCTGGCGGGCGCGAGGCGGATGCTCGACGATCGCGACGTGCTCGTGGGGGTGCTCTCAGAAATGCGCTCCGGGGGCCCCTCCAGGATCGCGGGGCTGCGCTCCCTCCTGGGCAGCGGCGACCTCGGCGCCCGCTCGGCCCACCTCCCGGAGACGCGCCTCGCCGACGCCGAGCGCCTGATCGAGCTGATCCTCGGAACCACCGAGACCGCGGTCGCGATCTCGAACGTCGAGACGGGGGTCGTGTACGAGGCCAACCCGGCCTTCTGCCGTTTCGCCGGCCGCACCCGCGAGGAACTGCTCGGCTCTCAGGCCAACGAGCGCAAGGACTGGTACGACAGCGTCGAGCGCGAGGACCTCATCTCCGAGTTGCGCCGTGACGGCGTGGTGCGGGACCTGCTGACGCGGATGGTCCGCCCCGACGGCTCGATCCGGATCGGCAGATCGACCTGCTACATCGTCTCTGTGGCGGGGGAGACCGTGATCCTGGGGCTGATCGAGGACGTCACCGAGGGCTTCCCCGAGCAGGCCGGCGACCGCTCCGAGACGTTCCCGCTGATCCGCTGATCCGACATCGGCCGGGGCGCCTACAGGCCGGCGAAGAACTCGAGCAGCGCGGCGTTGACCGGCTCGGGAGCCTGCTGCTGGACCCAGTGTCCTGCTTCCGGGACCACGATCTTCGCCCGCAGGTCGTCCACCCAGCCGTCCATCGTCTCGCCGGGGGCGAACTCGCGCACGAGGTCGCGCTCGCCGGTGAGGAACATCGCCGGCGCCACCACGTGGCGGTCGGCCACCCCCGCCGTCAGCTCCCAGTTGCGGTCGAAGTTCCTGTAGTAGTTGAGCCCGCCGGTGAACCCGGTCCGCTCGAACGTCTCGACGTAGACGGCGAGCTCCTGCTCCGAGAGCCACGACGGCCGGCGCGTCTGCTCCGGCTCCTCGCTCCAGCCCGCGGTCCACTGCCGCGGAGTGGTGAGCGTGCGGCGCACGTCGCGGGCCAGCACCGCGTCGGCCACGCCGGGCTGCTGGAACCAGACGATGTAGAAGTCCTCGCCGAGGTTGGCCCGCATGATCTCGATCGGGGGGGCGGGGGAGCGGGGCACGAACGGAACGCTCAGACCGGCGACGGCCCGCACCCGCTCGGGCGCGATGACCGCCAGGTTCCACACCACGATCGCGCCCCAGTCGTGCCCGACGAAGATCGCCCGCTCCTCGCCGAGCGCGTCGAGCAGACCCGTGAGGTCGCCGCACAGCGTGACGATGTCGTAGGCCTCGACCTCGGCGGGGATCGAGCTGTCCCCGTAGCCGCGCATGTCGGGCGCGACGACCCGGTAGCCGGCGTGCGCCAGCGCCCGCAGCTGGTGGCGCCAGGAGAAGGCGAGCTCGGGGAAGCCGTGGCAGAGGACCACGAGCGGCCCCTCTCCCTCCTCCATCACGGCCAGCTCGATCCCGTTGACGGGCACCCTGCGCTCAGGCATCGCGGGGCCACGATACGGACCTTGCTCAGCCATCGCCCGCTGCCCGCCCGGGCCCGCCCGACGCGGCCAGCAGGGCGAGCACCTGCTCCTCGCTCACCGGCGAGAAGTCCTCATACCAGCGTCCGACGCCGAGCATCCGCAGCGGGATCGTGTGGCACACGACCCCGTCGGTCTCGGTGCGTAGCACCTGCACGGCCTCGCGCGACCCGACCGGGGCCGCCACCACGATCCGGCCCGCTCCCCGGTCGCGCAGGGCCTTCACCGCCACGAGGTCGCTGAGGCCGGTGGCGAGGCCGTCGTCCACCACCAGCACCGAGCGGCCCCGCACGTCGGCGGGCTCGAGCCCGTTGCGGAACAGCCACGCCTGGCGCTGGAGCTCACGTTCCTCGCGGGCGAGCGCCTCCTCCAGTACCGGGCCGGTCATCCCCACCCGTGCCGCGATGTCCCTGTCGATGATCGCCGTGCCGCCTTCCGCGAGCGCGCCGACGGCCAGCTCGCGGTTGCGGGGGGCTCCCAGCTTGCGCACCACCAGCACCTCCAGCGGCGCCCCCAGCCTGCGGGCCACCTCGGCCGCGACCGGGATGCCTCCCCGCGGCAGCCCGAACACGAGCGGATGCTCCTCGCGCAGGCCGACCAGCTCGGCGGCGAGCCGGCGTCCGGCATCGGTTCGGTCCTCGAATACCACCGTCGGTGTTCATCCTCCCTACCCGCAGACGGCGGTTGACATAATCGGCCAATGCCGCGGGATGTCCCGCGCTCGGGTGCGACGCGAGCGGTGACCGAGAAGCTCAAGGACGGCTCGAAGGTGGACATCAGGCGGCTGCGTCCGAGCGACGCGCCGGTGCTCGCGGAGGCCTTCGAGCAGCTCAGCTCCGAGTCCAGGCGGCTGCGTTTCATGACCCCCAAGCCGTCGCTCAGCCCCCGCGAGCTCGCCTACCTGACGGACGTGGACGGCCACAACCACGAGGCCCTCGGAGCCACCGACCACGCCGGCGGGCAGGGGGTGGGGGTGGCGCGCTTCATCCGCCTGCAGGACGAGCCCGAAGTGGCCGAGGTCGCCGTGACCGTGATCGACTCCTGGCAGCGTCGCGGGCTCGGGACGCTGCTGCTGGAACGCCTCGCCGACCAGGCCCGCGCGCAGGGGATCACGCACTTCAGCGCGCTGATCTCGAGCGAAAACACGGGCGTGCTGGAGGTGCTCCGCCACGCCGGCGGGGAGATCGTGCCCACCGCCGCCGAGGCGGGGGTGGTCGAGTACCGCACCGCGCTCGGCAGCGCCGGCATCGGACGCGACCTGCGCGATGCCCTGCGCTCGGCCGCGAGTGGCAGCCTGCGGCTTCCCAGACGCGTGTCGTCGCTGCTGGGCGCGCTCGCACACTCGGCGCACTAGGCTGCACACCATGTGCAGAAACATCAGGCAGCTCCACAACTTCGAGCCTCCCGCCAGCGACGAGGAGGTTCGCGACGCGGCACTTCAATACGTCCGCAAGATCAGCGGCTCGACGAAGCCGTCCCACGCCAACGAAGAGGCCTTCGCGCGCGCCGTGGAGGAGGTCGCCGAGGCGACCAGGCGACTGCTCGACGGGCTGGTGACGAACGCCGCACCCAAGAACCGCGAGCTCGAGGCCGAGCGGCGTCGTGCCCGGGCGGCCCAGCGCTTCGCCGCCTGACCCGGCCGTGGAGGTCGCGTTCGCGCGCATCGACCCGGACCGCGATGAGCGCTTCCAGACGCTTCGGCGGGAACTCGGGGTCACCGGCTTCGGGATCAACGCGCTCCTGCTGCAGCCGGGTGAGCGGGGCCGTGTCCACAGCCACGACCACCAGGAGGAGGTGTACCTGGTGCTCGAGGGGGAGCTGACGCTCGTGCTCGAGGACGGCGAGCACCTGCTCGCACGCAACGAGCTGGCCCGGGTCCCGCCCGAGGCGCGCAGGCAGCTCGTCAACGCCGGCAGCGAGCGGGTGGTGCTGCTGGCGCTCGGAGGCTCGGGCGAGCACCGGGGGCGCGACGGCCGCGCCTGGGGCTCGTGGGAGGAAGAGGGCGAGGGCCGCTCGCCCCAGGAGGTCCCGCTGCCGGCGGACCTGCCGCCGCGCGCCTAGCCGGCTCGGCGCAGGCCCACGCCCCAGCGCAGGACGATCTCGTCCCCGGGGGCCAGCACCAGCAGCCCGTCGCCGCTGGCGAACGCGTTCGGGGCGCAGCTCATCGGCTCGACCGCCAGCGCGCGTCGCCGCCGGGGCGCGGGCAGCGGGTCGCCGCTGAAGACCTCGAGGAAGGGATACCGCTCGTCGGCCCACAGCTCGACGCAGGCGCCGTCGGGGCACTCCAGGCGCGCACGCACGAGCCCGTCATCGTCGCGGGCCAGGTCGGTGAAGGCGTCGTCGAGCCGCATGCCGCCGATCGGCCTCGGGGCGGCGAAGTCGTACGGGCCGCCGGCCACCGGCTCGCGCCCGACCGGGATCTGACGCTCGTCGGTGAGCAGGCGCGTGGCGGCCTGCAGGTGCAGGGTGCAGTCGTCGAGCTGGGCACCCCCCGCGGACAGGTAGGGGTGCTGCCCGGCACCGAACGGGCACTCCTCGGGACCGGCGTTCCGCGCCGTGGTCGTGACCGTGAGGCCGTCCTCGCCGAGCTCGTAGACGATCGACACCTCGAGCCAGAAGGGGTAGCCGGGCATCGCCGCGAGCCGCGCTCCGAGCTGGACGCGGTCGGCCCGCTGCTCGAGCTCGCTCCACGGGCGCCAGCGCAGCAGCCCGTGGATCGCGTTGCCCTGCTCGGGCTCGTCGAGCGCCAGCTGGTGCTCGTGGCCGCCGAAGCTGTAGCGGCCGTCGGCGAGCCGGTTGGGCCACGGCATCAGGGGCACGCCGTGGGCGGCGTCGCAGATCTGATCGAGCGCGTACGGCTCGAGCACGTCGCGGCCCGCGACGCTGTACTCGCGGATCCCTCCGCCGACCTCGACCACCACGGCGCGCTGCTGTCCGGAGCTGAGCTCGAACTGCCTGCCGGACGGCGGTGTGCTCATCGCCTCCGCGCCGCCGGCTCGAGCGCCGGGTTCTGCCAGCCGCCGTCGGCGGGATTGACGTTGCGCCCGGGGGGCACGATCGCGTCGATCCGGTCCAGCACCTCCTCGGACAGCTGAACCTGCTCGGCTCCGAGCTGCGATTCGAGCTGCTCCATGGTGCGCGGACCGATGATCGCCGCTGTCACCGCCGGGTGGCGGATCACGAACGCGAGCGCGAGGTGGATCAGCGAGATCCCGCTCTCGTCGGCCAGCCCGGCGAGCGCGTCGGCGGCCTCGAGCTTGCGCTGGTTGGCCTCGAGCGAAAGGTCATAGCGCGCCGGCAGCCGCTGCGCGCGGGTCGAGCTCGGGGGGTCCTGTCCCTTGCGCCAGCCACCCGACAGCCACCCGCCGGCGAGCGGGCTCCACGGGATCGCCCCCATCCCGTGACGCAGGGTGGTCGCCAGCAGGTCCTCCTCCACGCCCCTCACCAGCAGCGAGTAGGGGGGCTGCTCGCAGACGAAACGCTGCAGGCCGCGCTCGCGGGCCAACCACTGGGCCTCCACGACGGCGGAGGCCGGAAACGTGGAGGAGCCGATGTAGCGCACCTTGCCCTGGTGGACGAGGTCGGAGAGCGCCGACAGCGTCTCTTCGATGTCGGTCTCCGGTTCGGGGCGGTGGACCTGGTAGAGGTCGATCCAGTCCGTCCCGAGCCGCCGCAGGGAGTTCTCGACCTCCTGCATGATCCAGCGCCTGGAGTTACCCCGTTCGTTGGCGTCCTTGCCCATCGTGGCGTGGAACTTGGTCGCCAGCACGACCTGGTCGCGGCGCCCCGCGAGCGCCTGACCGACGATCTCCTCGGACTCCCCGGCGGAGTAGACGTCAGCCGTGTCGATGAAGTTGATGCCCGCGTCGAGGGCGGCGTGGATGATCCGCACCGAGTCCGCGTGGTCGCTGTTCCCCCACGAGCCGAACATCATCGCCCCCAGGCACAGCGGGCTGACCGAGACACCCGTGCGGCCGAGGAGGCGGCGGTCCATCAGCGGCGGGCGGGGCGGGCCGGCATCGGCCAGCACGATAGCCGCCCGCGACGGTTAGTCTGCACCCGCAATGGCCCGCATCCCACCGCTCCCGCTCGACGACGCCCAGCCGGCCGTGCGCACGGCGCTCGAGCGCCTGCCTCCGCTGGCGGTGTTCTCGACGGTAGCCAACGCCCAGGGCTCGTTCGTCAACTGGCTGCGCTTCGGCGGCGACTGCCTCAACGGCGAGCTTTTCGACCCGGTGCTGCGCGAGCTGGCGATCCTGCGCGTGGCCCGCATGACGCCCGGAGCCGGCTACGAGTGGGCCCAGCACGTCCCGATCCTGCTGGCGGTCGGAGGCACCGACGCGCAGGTGGCGGCGCTGGAGCGAGACGAGCTCGACTCCCCGGACCTCGGCGACGACGGGCGGCTGGTGGTGCGCTTCACCTCCCAGGTCGTGAGCGAGTGCACCCCCGACGATGAGACCTACGCCGCCATGAGCGCCCGCTTCGACAACGACGAACTGGTCCAGCTGCTGCTGGTGATCGGCCAGTACATGATGGTCGGGCGGATCATGGCCACCGCCCAGCTCGAGGTCGATGCCGTGCTCGGGGACGACGTGCTCGACGGGGTGCGCGAGGCGCAGGCCCGCCGCCGCCAGGCCGGCTGACCACGGGCGGCGCTCCGCACCCGCAGCGCTGCTGTATCTTGGCTCCACGGCCAAGAACAGGGGAAGGGAGCAGGGGATGTACGACTACGTGGTTGTCGGCGCCGGCTCGGCGGGGTGCGTGATCGCCAACCGCCTCAGCGAGGATCCCGACGTGAGGGTGCTGCTGCTCGAGGCCGGTCCCCCGGACACCAACGAAAACATCCACGTCCCCCTCGGCTACCTGCAGCTGGGCGGCACGGAGGTGGACTGGGACTACCACTCGGCCCCGGAGCACGAGTGCCTGCACCGCCGCATCACGCTTCCCCGTGGACGCGTGCTCGGCGGCTCCTCGTCGATCAACGCGATGGTCTACATCCGCGGCAACCACCTCGACTACGACGAATGGGACGTCCCCGGCTGGAGCTGGGCGGACCTGAAGCCCTACTTCCTGAAGGCCGAGGACAACGAGCGCGGGGCCTCGGAGTGGCACGGCGCCGGTGGCCCGCTCCCGGTCAGCGAGAGCCGCACCGGCAACGTCATGTCGCAGGCGTTCGTGGAGGCCGGCGTGGAGGCCGGCCTGCCCCGCAACCCCGACTTCAACGGCGCCGAGCAGGACGGCGTCGGCATCTACCAGGTGACCCAGCGCGGTGGCCAGCGGGCCAGCACGGCCGTCGCCTATCTGCACCCGGCGATGGAGCGCCCCAACCTCGACGTGATGCCCTACATGGACGTCCACCGGCTGCTGTTCGAGGGCAACCGCGCGGTGGGCGTGCTGGCCAGCAGGCTGGGTGAGGTGACGGAGTTCCGCGCCGAGCGCGAGGTGGTGCTGTGCGCCGGCGCCTACAACTCGCCGAAGCTGCTGATGCTGTCCGGGATCGGCCCGGCCGAACACCTGCAGATGCGCGAAATCGAGGTCATGCTCGACCAGCCGGCGGTGGGCGAGAACCTCGGTGACCACCCGGCCACGCAGGCGGTGTGGACCACCGAGGAGCCCTACAGCCTGCTGCTCGCGCTCGAGCCCGAGGCGCTACAGGAGTACGAAGCCACGCAGACGGGCGTATTCGCCTCCAACCTGGCCGAGGCCGGCGGCTTCACCCGGGTCGGCGCCGGCGCGCCCGCGCCCGACATCCAGTTCCACTTCGCCCCCGTGCATATCGTCGACGAGGGCATGCGCGACCCCGAAGCCCACGGCGTGTGGCTGTCGGCCTGCCTGCTCACCGAGCACAGCCGCGGGAACGTGCGCCTGGCCTCGGCGGACCCGACCGCCAAGCCGCTGATCCACAACAACTTCTACGGCGAGGGCGACGACATGCAGCGCATGATCGACGGCCACCGGAAGCTGCTGGAGATCGCGGGGCAGCCGGCCCTGAAGCCGTACTGCGCCGAGCCGTTCAACGTCCCCGAGGGCGACAGCGAGGCGGACCTGCGGGCGCACGTCGCGCGCACCACCTTCGCCATCTACCACCCCGTCGGAACCTGCCGCATGGGCACCGACCCGGCGGCGGTGGTGGACGACGAGCTGCGCGTCAACGGCGTCGAGTCGCTGCGGGTCGTGGACGCCTCGGTGATGCCGGCCGTGCCGCGGGGGAACACCAACGCCCCCACGATCGCGGTGGCCGAGCGGGCCGCCGACCTGATCCGCGGTCGCGCGGCGTCCGAGCCCGCCGTGGGCGCGGCCGCCAGCGGCCAGCCCGCGACCGTTTGAGCAACGCCGATCAGATGCTGCGCACCGCGCGCGAGCGCGAGGCGCAGCTGGTCGCCGCGGGCCTGAGTCCGCGGCCCGGGCGACGGGTGGCGGTGCTGGCCTGCATGGACACCCGCCTGGACCTGTTCACGATGCTCGGGCTGGCGCCCGGCGACGCCCACATCATCCGCAACGCCGGGGGCCTGGCGACCGACGACGCGATCCGCTCGTTGAGCGCCTCCCAGCGGCTGCTCGGGACCGAGGAGATCGTCGTGCTGATGCACGAGAACTGCGGCCTGCACCGGGCCTCGGAGGACGAGTTCGCGGCCGCCCTGGCGGCCGACGGGATCCTTCCCACCTGGCGACTGGGGGCGTTCCAGGACCTCGACGGTACGCTCCGCGACAGCCTCGCGCGGCTGCGGGCGAGCCCCGAGCTCCCGCACCGGGACCGGATCCGCGGGCTGGTCTTCGACCCCGAGACGGGCAGGCTGCGGGAGGTCGCCGACCGCCCCGCGGCGGCGGGCAGCTAGGCTGCGGCGCGAGCCATGCGCGCGGTCACGTTCCAAGCACCGGGGGTGGTGACGCTCGAGGAGCGCCCCCAGCCGGAGCCCGAGTCGCCCACCGACGCGGTGGTGCAGATCGAGCTCAGCGGGGTGTGCGGCTCGGACCTCCACATCTACCACGGTCGCGTCCAGATCGAGCCCGGCTTCACAATCGGGCATGAGTACGTCGGGCGCGTGGTGGCGGCCGGAGACCAGGTCAAGCACGTGTCGGTCGGAGACCGTGTGCTGGGCTGCTTCCAGACCGCCGACGGCGACTGCTTCTTCTGCCGCAGGGGGCTGTTCCACCGCTGCGTGAACTCGCGCACCTTCGGCCATGGGGCCACGCTCGGCTCGCTCCAGGGAACCCAGGCCGAGATGGCGCTGATCCCCAACGCCGACCTCGTCCTGCGCCGCGTCCCCGAGGGCATGAAGCCGGAGGTGGCGCTGTTCGCCGGTGACGTGATGGGCACCGGCTTCCACGCGATCCAGGAAAGCGGCATGCGGCCCGGCGATCTCGTGGCGGTGCTCGGGCTCGGGCCGGTGGGCCTGTGCGCGGTGCAGGTGGCCCGCGCCACCGGAGCCGCCCACGTACTGGCGATCGACACCGTCCCCGAGCGGCTGGCGGTGGCGGAGTCGTTCGGCGCCCAGCCCCTGCACGCCACCGAGCAGGACGTCAAAGCAGCGGTCAAGGACCTCAGCGAAGGACGCGGGGTGGACGTCAGCATCGACGCCGTCGGCGACCCGCGGGTGCTCGAGAGCGCGATCCGCATCACGCGGGCCTGCGGGTCGATCCAGTGCGTCGGCGTCTACGCCGAGCGCGCCGAGGTGCACATGGGCCTGCTGTGGCTGAAGGCCCTCACCGTGCGCGGCGGCCACGCGAACGTGCTCGGCCACGTCGACCGGGTGCTCGCGATGCTGTCGGCCGGGGTGCTCGACCCCTCCCCGCTGGTGACCCACCACATGACCCTCGAGGATGCCCCCGAGGCCTACGCCGTCTACGACCGCCGCGAGGCGCTGAAGATCGTCCTGGCTCCCTGAACCGTCCGAGTGACTCGCGTCGGCCCGATCCCCCTGCTGCTCGCCACGGCCCTGCTCGCGCCGGTGGCGGCGATCGGCGCCCCGGCCGGGTCACCCGTCGGACGGTCCCCAAGGGGCAGGCGCTCCCAGGCCGAAGCCCCCGCGCCACCCCCATCCGAGAAGCAGCCGCTGTACCGCATCAGCGGCTGTCGCAGCACCGGCACGGTCGCCTATTACCACGGGCCGGCGCGGCGGGAGGTGGCGATCGGCTTCGACGACGGCCCCGCCCCCGACACGGCCGCGTTCGTGAAGATGCTCGCCGCCAACCACACGCGGGCGACGTTCTTCATGATCGGCCGGCAGATCTCCTCCGCCTACCGCAAGGTGATGCTGCGCGAGCTGCGCGAAGGGGACGTGCTCGGGGACCACACCTTCACCCACCCCGACCTCGAGGCGGTGCCCGACGTGCGCGAACAGCTCCAGCGCACGCTCGCGGTGATCCGCTCGCTGACCGGCTACACGCCGTGCGTGTTCCGGCCCCCCTACGGCGACTACGACACGAGCGTGCTGAGGACCGCCCGCTCGCTGGGGCTGGCGACCGTGCTGTGGAACGTCGACCCGAGCGACTGGGAGGTGCCGCCGGTGGCGACGATCGTCTCGCGCGTGCTGGCCGAGGTGCAGCCCGGCTCGATCATCATCTCCCACGACGGCGGCGGGCCGCGCGCCAACACGCTGGCGGCCTACCCACGGATCATCGCGGCGCTACGCCGGCGGGGGCTGCGGATCGTGACGATCCCGGAACTGCTCGGCTTCCGGCCCGTGTACGTGCACTGCGTGAAGCTCTGCGACGGGCTCGGTCTGCCCCGCGACGAGCTTCCACGCGACGCGATCGTCACGCCCGCCCCGTGAGTCGCCGAGGCGCTCCGCAAGGCGACTGTCAGCTTGTCGCGCTCGCGGCGAGAGCTGCGTAGAATACGGACCCCCGGCCCCCGGCCGGGGTTTGTACAGCAGCATCGAGCGCCCGTAGCTCAGTGGTCAACGGGACTCTTCGGGGTTCCAAAGAGCAGCGGTCTTTCAAGCCGCAGGCCGAGGGTTCGATTCCCTCCGGGCGCATTTTGTGAAGTCTCGGGTGATCCCGGACACGTGTCTCGGGTGATCCCGGACAAGGTTAGGGGGTTGTGAGGGGCTGGTAGTCGCGGTCGGGGTCGAGTGTGAGCTCGCGGATGAGCTGGCCTTGGTGGTCGATGACGCGGATGTCGCGGTCGGCGACGAGGAGCTTGACGTGGAGGCCTTTGTGGGCTCTGCCGAGGCCGATGTGGTAGAGGCGGCTGTGGTAGCGCAGCGTGACGCGGCCTGTCTTGTCGACCTTGTCCTGGCGCACCCGGAAGTAGGTGTTGGAGGTTGCGCTTTCGGGGCGGGCCTTGATGCGTGCGCTGTAGGCCTGTAGCGGGGTTTGTCCGCCGAGGGCTCGGTGGGGGCGGATGTCGTTGTAGTAGTGCGCGAAGGTGTCTAGCTGGGCTTGGAGCTCGGTGAGCGTGTGGGCGGCTGGTTGCTTTGTGAGGTAGCGCTTGAGGGTCTGGTGGAGTCTCTCGATCTTGCCGCAGGTCTGGGGGTGGTAGGGGCGTGAGTTCTTGAAGATGACGCCGAGGCGCTCGAGCTCTGATTCGAGCAGCACCTTGCCGCGGCGGGAAGCGCCGGTGAAAACGGCGCCGTTGTCGGACAGCAGCGAGTAGGGGATCCCGTGCAGCTCGGCGGCTTTGTGGAAGCTCGCGACGACGTCGGCGGCTTTGACGCGGCCGTAGGCGTCTGAGCCCAAGAACAGCCGGGAGTGGTCATCGATCAGGTTGAGGATCTCGGCCGGCTCGCCCGAGGCCAGCTGCCAGGCGGTGATGTCGGCCTGCCACATCTCGTTCGGCAGATCGGCTTGGAAGCGGATCCGTGAGCAGACCGGGCGCTTCTGCGGCTGCGGCACGATCAGACCTTCGCGCTTGAGGATCCGCCAGATCGTGACCCTCGAGGGCACCGCCTCGAACCTGCTGGCGAGGTGGTAGGCGATCGTCGCCGGCCCACAGTCATGGCCGGCGTCGCCGAGGTCTCGACGCAGCTGCAGCACTGCGGCTAGGACCTCGGGCGCGGTTTCGTGCGGGCACTCCCGCGGCCGACGCGAGCGCGGCTGCAGCGCCTCATAGCCGCCGGCGCGAAACCTCCCCAGCAGTTCGTAGATCCAGGTCTTCGAGACCCCGTGCGCCCGCGCGACCTCCCGGACGCTGCGGCCCTCCAAAACGACGGCGTCGACCATGTAGCGCGCCATCCCCATACCGGCACCCCCTTCGCATCGGGTGTCCGGTATCTACCGAGACATCAGTCCAGCATGTGCTGAAACCACACACTGCCCCCGCCATCCCGTCGCCGCGCCTGGCATCCGCGCGGCGGTCCGCCGCTGGACCGGCCCCGCAGCGCCGACTCGAACGGGTCTTGGTTGGGGCCGCCGAGCGAGAGCAGTTCGATCCCCGTCAGCCCGCCCGGGACTTCGATCGGAACCTTCGAGAGCACTTCCGCCCCGACCGGCGGGACGAGTTCGAAGGACTTTTCGGTCAGCCCTCCCTGGATCGTGATCGGCGACGTGATGTGCACGGTCTTCTTGCCGAGCTTGAATTCGCCGCTGGTGGTGTGGGCGACGAGGCATTTTGTGACCTTCTTCGTGTACACGGGGCAGTGCGCGAATTCCGCGAATTCAGGGTTGCCCTTCGGTTTGCCGGCCAGCGCCGCCGTCGCCAATGCCGCCGAGACCAACATCGCTGCGAGCAGCGCCGCGCAGATGAGCCGCGCCGTGCGGGCGCCGCCGTTCCCTCCAAGAGACCTCATCGAATGCTCCCTCTGAATTCGCAGTTGGCTGGGGGACCAGCCTCCGACCCGGTTCGGCGGGGGCT
>DATJOU010000109.1:0-23221 GCA_035506775.1 Solirubrobacteraceae bacterium
CCCGCCGCGCCGGCGCCGGCGGAACCAGCGCCGGTCGCGAGCCCGGCGGCCGCGGCCCCGCCACCGCAGGACGCCGGCGGCGCAGCCGCAGGGCTGACGCGCGAGCAGATCAAGGAGCAGCTGCTGGCGATCGTCAGCGAGCGGACGGGCTATCCGGTGGAGATGCTCGAGCTCGACGCCGATCTCGAGGGGGACCTCGGGATCGACTCGATCAAGCGGGTCGAGATCGCGGGTACCTTCACGCAGGGGCTGGGCGAGCAGGAGCGCGCGGAGATCGACCTCGAGGAGCTCACCGCCAGCCGCACGCTGACGGGGGTGATCGACACCCTCGAGGCCGCCCTCGGGAAGGCGCCGGCGACGGCCACGGCGGGGACGGGACCAGCACCGGGAGGAGCACAACGCCCTTTTGAGCAAGGGCCGGCCGAGGAGGAGCGCATCGGCCGGTTCGTGGTACAGGCAGTGAGCGCTCCCGCAATCACCACCACCGCCCCGCTCGCGGGGCCCGGCGCGGTGGTGATCGTCGACGACGACATCGGGGTGGCGGACGAGCTCGCCCGGGTCCTGGAGGCCCGCGGCGAGCCGGTGGTGCGGGTCCCGCACGCGCAGCGGCCACGGGACGCCGAGCAGGCAACCCAGCTGGCGGCCGCCGTGCGCGCTCGCGGAGGGGCGAAGGCGCTGATCCACCTCGGGGCACTGAGCGCAGGAGCGGCCGGCGACGGCGAGCTGGGGACGCTCCTGTTGCTCGCCCAGACGCTGCTACCCGACCTGCAGGCGGCGGCCGGCACCGGGGGTGGCGCGATCGTCGGGGCGAGTCGCCTCGGGGGCGCCTTCGGCCTCGACGGGGGCTCGCCTCCCGGCGTGTCGGGCCAGGGTGCACCGGCGGGCTTCCTGAAGACGGTGGCCCACGAGTGGCCGCAGGTGCGGGTCAAGGCCGTGGACCTGTCGGACGTGTCCCCCACGGAGATGGCCGGACAGCTGCTGGAGGAGCTGTTCGCCGGCGACGGGCTGATCGAGGTGGGCTATCGCGGCGGGGAGCGAACCCGCTTGACGCTGGCACCGGCGCCACTCGCCGGCCGACCCGACACCCCGCTGCTGGACGGGGACGCCGTCGTGCTGCTCACCGGCGGGGCGCGGGGGATCACGGCGCGGGTGGCGCAGTCGCTCGCCGAGCATCACCGCCCCACGCTCGTGCTCGTGGGCCGCACACCGCTCGAGGACGAGAGCCCGGAGACCGCCCGGCTGCGGGAGCTGTCCGACCTGCGCAGGGCCCTGATCGAGCAACGCAGGGAGGCCCGGGAGCCGCTGACGCCGGCGCTCGTGGAGCGCGACTGCCAGCGCATCCTCAGAGGCCGGGAGGTGCGCGAGAACCTCGAGCGGCTGCAGGCCGCCGGGGCACGCGTCGAGTACCTGGCGTGCGACGTCTCAGACCGCGAGGCGTTCGGTGAGCTGATCGACTCGGTCTACGGGCGCCACGGGCGGATCGACGGCGTGGTCCACGGAGCAGGCGTGATCGAGGACCGGCTGATCGCCGACAAGCAGCTCGACTCGCTGGAGCGGGTGATGGCGGCCAAGGCGGGGGCCGCGCACACCCTGGCCGAGCGGCTGCGGCCCGACGGCCTGCGCTTCGTGGTCCTGTTCAGCTCGGTCTCAGGGCGGTTCGGGAATCGCGGCCAGGCCGACTACGCCGCCGCCAGCGAGGTGCTCGGCCGGCTCGCACACGAGCTCGACGGCCGCTGGCCGGCACGGGTGGTGGCGATCGACTGGGGCCCGTGGCGGTCCGCGGGCATGGTCTCGCCGCTGCTGGAGCAGGAGTTCGAACGCCGCGGCGTCGCCCTGATCGAGCTCGACCAGGGCGCCAGGATGCTCGAAGACGAGCTGAGCCGCGGCCTGAAGGGCGAGGCCGAGATCGTGATCGGGGCGAGCACCGGGCTCGCGGGCCTTCCCGGCGGGGACCCGAGCGCCGGCCGGCTGGCGTCCGAGCGGCTGCAGCCGAGCGGACCCCAGCCACCGCAGGCGACGGACGGGGGGCCACTGCTGCTGCTCGCGGCTGCGACGCCGATCGAGGGAGCCCCCGGGGCGGCGGAGCCGGGCAACCGAGCGGGTCCGTTGCAGTACACGTTCGACCTCGGACGCGACCGCTACCTGAACGACCACCGCATCGACGGCCGGCCGGTGCTCCCGTTCGCCGTCGCGATGGAGCTGATGGGCGAGGCCGCGACGGCCGCCTGCGCTGGGCGGGTGTTCTCCGGCCTGCGCGGGATCCGGCTGCTGGACGGCGTTGCGCTCGCCGGTGACCGGCCGGTGAGCGTCCGCATTGACGCCACCCGCGACGCGGCCGGAGAGGAGCTCGAGGTCACGGTGTCGCCCGTCGGGCCGGGACGGCCCCACTACCGGGCTGTGGCCCGGGTCCGCGACCGGGCGGTGGAGCGCGCGCCCGCGGGCTCCCACCCGCAGCCCGCGGAGCTGCTCGAGTTGGCGCCCTTCCCGATGGCGATCGAGGAGGCCTACCGGGACCTGTTGTTCCACGGCCCGCTGTTCCAGGGGATCGTCGAGATCACGGGGATGGACGCGCGGGGAGCCGGCGCGCGGCTGCGGGCATCCCAGCCGGGACGGTGCGTGTCCGATGCCGACGGGCGGCCGTGGCTGATCGACCCCGTGATGGTGGACAGCGCGCTGCAGATGCAGGTCCTGTGGGCGCGTCTGCAGTGGGACGTGACGCTGCTGCCGGCCGAGATCGGGGAATACGTGCTGCTGGCCCCCGTCGGCGAGGGCGAGGCGGTCCGCCACGAGCTGCGCATCAGGCCCGAGAGCAAGCCGCCGCTGTGCCACGCCGACCACTGGTTCTACGGCGCCGACGGACGCCCGCTGGCGCTGCTGCGCGACGTCGTGGGGGTCGGCTCGCAGGCGCTGAACCGGCTCGCGGGGGCGCCGGCGTGAGCGCCGTCTCGAGCACGCGCCCCTCCGGGGGGATCGCGATCACCGGGATGGCCTGCATGTTCCCGGGCGCCCGCGACGTGGACGCCTACTGGCAGAACATCCTCGCCAAGGTCGATGCCACCTCCGACCCCCCACCGCAGGCGTGGGACCCCGAGGTGTACTACGACCCCGACTTCGAGGACGAAGACCGCACCTACTGCAAACGGGGCGGCTATCTCGGCGAGCTGGCCGAGTTCGACCCGCTCGACCACGGCATCCCGCCGGTGGCCGTCGGCGGCGAGCCCGACCAGTGGCTGGCGCTGCACATCGCCCGCGAGGCCCTCCGCGACGCCGGCGCCACCGAGCTGCCCGACGAGGTCAGGGCCCGCACCGGTGTGATCTTCGGCAAGGGCACCTACCTCAACGGCGGCAACGCGATCGCCGTCCAGCGGGGGCTCGTGGTGGGGCAGACGGTGGACCTGATCCGCCAGCTCTATCCGGATCGCACCGAGCAGGAGCTCGAGCTGCTGCGGGGAGAGCTGCAGCGCGTGCTCCCCCCGCTCGGCCCCGAAACCGTCCCGGGGCTGATCCCGAACATCATCGTCGGGCGGATCGCGAACCGGCTCGACCTGATGGGCCCCGCCTACACGGTCGACGCCGCCTGTGCCTCCTCCCTGCTCGCGGTCCGTCACGCCGTCCGCGACCTGCTCGCCGGGGACTGCGACCTCGTGCTGGCGGGGGGCGCCCAGGTGTGGATGCCGGTCGCCACGCTGAACCTCTTCTGCCGGCTGGGGGCGCTGTCGCGGCGCGAGCAGCTAAGGGCCTTCGACAAGGACGCCGACGGGACCCTGCTGGGCGAGGGGATCGGTGCGGTGGTGCTCAAGCGGGTCGAGGACGCCGAACGGGACGGCGACCGCGTGTACGCGGTGATCCGGGGCGTCGGGATGTCGAGCGACGGGCGCGGGATGAGCGTGATGGCGCCGCGGCTGGAGGGCGAGGAACTGGCGCTTCGGCGCGCCTATGAGACGGCCGGGGTTTCTCCCGCCACCGTCGGGCTTCTGGAGGCGCACGGCACCGGCACGCCGGTCGGGGACGTGACCGAGGTCCGCGCGCTCACGAGCGTCTTCGGGGAGCGTGACGGGGAGCTGCCGAGATGCGGGCTCGGGACGGTCAAGTCGATGATCAGCCACACGATTCCCGCGGCCGGGATCGCCGGTCTGATCAAGACCGCGCTCGCGCTGCACCACCGCGTGCTCCCGCCGACGCTGGGCTGCGAGGAGCCCAACCCGGAGCTCGAACTGGAGCGGACCCCGTTCTACATCAACACCGAGACGCGGCCCTGGATCCACGGCGGCGGCGAGCCGCGGCGGGCCGGGGTCAACGCCTTCGGGTTCGGGGGCATCAACGCCCACGCCGTGCTCGAGGAATGGAGCGAGGATCCGAGTCCCGACCACCGCCCCCCATGGGACACGGAGGTCTGCGTGCTCGAGGCGGACTCACGGGAGGCCCTGCTCGAGGCCGCCCGCGAGCTGCTGGACGCCACCGGGCGCTCGCCGCAGCCGGCGCTCGCCGACCTCGCGTTCTCGCTCACCAGGGAGCTCGGGCGGACCCCGGCTCCGCGGCGGCTGGCCGTCGTCTGCTCCTCGGTCGAGGACCTGCGCAAGAAGCTCGGGCAGGCGATCGAGAAGCTGTCCGAGCCTGGCTGCACCCGGATCAAGACGACCTCCGGGATCTACTTCGAGGCCGACCCGCTCGGTCGCGAGGGGAAGGTCGTGTTCGTGTTCCCCGGGGAGGGGGCCCAGTACCCGAACATGCTCGCTGACCTGTGCCTGCAGTTCCCCGAGGCCCGTGCGGTGTTCGACCGCATCGACCGGATCTACGCGGACCATCCGCGAGGGCACCTGCTCAGCGACTGGGTGTTCCCGCGTCCCGCCTTCTCGGAGGACGAGCGCCAGCGCACCGAGGCCCGGCTGATGGAGCTCGACATCGCGGTGGAGGCGGTCCTCGGGGCCAACGCCGCCGTCTACGCGGTCATCAGCCGCCTGGTGGGGCGCTGCGACGCGATGCTCGGCCACAGCAGCGGCGAGCACTCCGCGGCGATGGCAGCCGGCGCCCTGGACGTCGAGACCGACGAGCGGCTGGCGGCCTTCTGCCACGGGCTCTTCTCCTCATACGCCGACGCGGCCGAGCGCCACGACGTGCCCTCGGCGGTGCTGCTGGCGCTCGGGTGCGACGCCGCGAGCGCCGAACGGATCGCCGGGGAGGCGGGCGGGGAGCTGTTCCTGGCGATGGACAACTGCCCCCACCAGGCGGTCCTCGTGGGCGAGGCGCAGGCGATCTCGCGGGCCAGGGAGATCGGCGTGGGCGAGGGATTCATGTGCCAGGAGCTCCCCTACGACCGGGCGGTCCACACGCCCCTGTTCGCACCCTTCGCGGAGGACCTGCGGGCGACCTTCGCCCGGCTTCCCGTGGGCGGCGCGCGGACGCCGCTGTGGTCGTGCACGACCGCCGCCCCCTACCCCCAGGACCCGGAGGCGATCCGGGAGCTGCTGGTGGAGCACTGGACCCGGCCGGTCCGCTTCCGCGAGACGATCGAGGCCCTTCACGACGACGGCGCGCGGGTGTTCCTGGAGGTCGGACCGCGCGGGAACATGACCTCCTTCATGCAGGACATCCTGCGGGGACGTCCCGCCTGTGCGGCGGCCGCGGACCTCCCCCGGCGCTCGGGAACCACACAGCTCAACCACGTCGTCGGCATGCTCGCCGTCCACGACGTCGAGCTCGACTTCGACTACCTGTTCGGGCGCCGCGGGGCGACGGTCGTCGACTGGCGCAACCCGCCGCCGCCCAGCGACGCTCGCAGACACCCGGTGGCGCTTGGGACGGCGTGGCCGATGCTGCGGCTGTCCGAGCAGGCCGTGGAGCGGGTGCGCCCGTCCGTGGATCCCGGCAGCCGGGCGCCCGCCGCGCCCGCAGCGCCCGCCACGCCCACAGCGCCGGCTCCGGCCGCCGAGCCCATCGTGATCCCCGAGCCCCTCGTGATCCCCGAGCCCCTCGCCGCTCGCGAGCCGGCGCCCGCGCACGTGGCCGCGGTCGCCGCGAGTAACGGGAACGGCGGCGCCCACCCGTCCCCGATCGAGCTCGCGGACCCCCCACCGGCGACCGCTCCGGTGGGCGCCCCGGGCGCGGAGGTGATCGGCGGGGTACCGGAGGACATCGCCTGCGCGATCGATGCCTTCATGGAGACGATGGAGCAGTTCCTGAGCGCCAACGAGGAGGTGATGGGGGCCTACCTGGGCGCCGGGGGCCCCGCCGTCCTTGAGCAGCCGCAGCGTCCCCTCGTCGGCACGATCGTCGCCCACGAGCCCGACATGGAACTGGTGGCCCGCAGGGTGGTAGACCCACTGCACGACCGCTACCTGCTCGACCACACGCTGGGCAGGAGCGTCTCGCGCTCCGACACCGGACTCCACGCCCTCGCCCTGATGCCGCTCGCGATGAGCGTCGAGATCCTCGCCGAGGGGGCATCGTGCCTGCTGCCCGGAAGGACGGTGACCGGGATGCGCGATCTGCGGGCGCACCGCTGGCTGGCCTTCGAAGAGACTCCGCTCACGCTCGAGGTGAGGGTTCGCAGGCTGCCCGCCGGCGACGGCTGCGAGCGGGTTCGCACGGAGCTGTTCAACCTCGACGACCCCACCCTGTCCGGCGAGCCGGTGCTGGAGGCGACGGTGCTGCTCGCGGACGGGTTCCCGCAGGCCCCCGCCCCGGCCGAGATCCCGACCCGGGACGCGAGGCCACCGCGCTGGGCTCCGGAGCAGCTGTACGACGAGGCGATGTTCCACCAGCCGCTGTGGCAGGGGGTCAGGAGCGTCGAGCTCGTCGCCCCGGGGGCGGCCAGCGCGCGGCTGGAGGTGCTCCCCAGGGACGGCCTGCTGCGCGACAACCCCCGGCCGAGCTTCGTGCTCGACCCCGTGGTGCTCGACGCCGCCGGGCAGGTGATCGGGTTCTGGGCGGCCGAGATGCTCGAGGAGGCACGTGTGGTGTTCCCGTTCCGGCTCGCCGCGCTCGACCTCTACGGACCGCCGCCCACCGAGGGCGAGGCGCTCACCTGCAACGCCGCGATCCGGCTCGAGGGCGAGCAGCTGGTCTCCTCCAACATCGACGTCCTCGACGCCGGGGGTCGCTGCTGGATGCGCCTGCGGGGCTGGGAGGACAAGCGCTTCTCGGTCCCCGAGCGGTTCGCGCCCCTGGCCCGGCCGGCCCAGCTGACGCCGCTGGCGAGGTCGTGGAGGACGCCGCTGGCTCCGTATCCCGAGCAGCGTGTCGCGTGCAGGAGCATGGACGCGAGGCTGCCCGTCGACCGGGGCCTGTGGAAGCCGGTGTGGGCCAGCCGCGTGCTGGGCAGGCACGAGCGCGAGCTGTTCGGCGGGCTGAGGGTGCCCGAGCGCAGGCAGCTCGAGTGGCTGGGGGCCCGCTCGGCGGCGAAGGAGTGCGTGGCCGAGCTGCTTCGCGACGCGCTCGGACTCGAGCCGCTGCCCGCCGAAATCGAGATCCTGCCCGACGACCAGGGGGCGCCGCTGGTGGTGGTCCCGGGGTTGGAGGGAGCCGCCGAGGTGCCCGTCGTCTCGCTCTCCCACTCCCACGGCCGCGTGGCCGCCTTCGCGGCGATCGGCGGCCCCGGCTGCCGGGTGGGGATCGACATCGAGCCGCTGATCCCCCGGCCGGAGGGCTTCGAGCAGGTGGCGGTGACCGAGGACGAGCGGCGGCTGCTGGAGCAGCTGCCGGCGGACGCCGCCGAGGAGTGGCTGCTGCGTATCTGGTGCGGGCGGGAGGCCGCCGGCAAGGCGGCCGGATCGGGCCTCCTCGGCGCCCCGGACGCACCCCGCGCGGCGGCGATCGAACCGCGGCAGGGTCTCGTGCTGATCGACGTCGGCGGGCGCCGTCTGACGGCCTGGACCCACCGGGAGGCCTCCGCGGGGGGCGCCGAGCCGGACCTGGTCGTGGCCACGGTGCTCGACCCGGGACCGGCGCAGGAGCAGCCCGCTGGCAAGATGGGAGCGTCATGACCGAGCCCGACCCGCAGGTACTGGAGGGGATCCTGGCGCTGCTGCGCGAGGCCCAGGGCGACTGGGAGTTCGACGGCGAGATCGGACCGACCACCCGCTTCGTGGCGGACCTCGGTCTCGAGTCGCTGGAGATCGTGGTGCTCTCGACGATGGTCCAGCAGGAGTACGGCAAGCTGCCGTTCCCGCAATTCTTCGACGAGATCGGCCAGCGGCCCGTCGAGGAGCGCGACATCAGCGTGGCGGAACTGGCCAACTTCGTGTGCGAGCACCGTCAACCGAACCCGCTGGAGGTGTGACATGGGACCGACCGTCCTGATCGGCTTGGACGGGGCCACCTTCGACGTGCTCGACCCCTACATGGAGGCGGGCGTGATGCCGAACCTGGCCGCGCTCTCGGCACGGGGGACGCGGGCGGTGCTGCGGTCGATCATGCCGCCCTTGACGCCGCCGGCCTGGACCTCGATGGTCACCGGCAAGCACCCCGGCCAGCATGGCATCTTCGACTTCTTCCAGAAGGAAGAGCCGGGCAGCGTGTACTTCTCCTTCGCCACCTCCCAGGAGGTCAGGTCGGCGACGATCTGGACCCTGGCCAGCGAACAGGAGCGGCGGATCATCTCGCTGAACTTCCCGCTGATGTTCCCGCCGCCCCCGGTCGAGGGCGCGGTGGTGCCGGGAGGGATGATGCCCTGGCGCCAGCTGCGGCTCGGATGCCACCCGCCGGGCCTCTTCGACCGCCTCAAGGAGCTCCCCGCCTTCAACCCCCGCGAGATGCTCGACATGGAGCTCGAGATCAAGGCCATCGACGGGTGCCCGGAGGACGAGCACGCGGAGTTCGTCGAGCTCCACATCCGGCGTGAGCAACGCTGGGCCGAGGTCGTGCGGCACCTGATGGGCACCGAGCAGGCCGACCTCGTGGGTGTCATGTTCGACGGGGTGGACAAGCTCCAGCACCTGTGCTGGCGATTCATCGACCCGGCCTTCCGGCCCTCGCAGCCGAGCGCCTGGGAGCAGGACATGATCGACCTCTGCGAGCGCTACTTCCACTCCCTCGACGGGCTGATCGCGGGGATCGTGGAGCAGGCCGGACCCGAGGCCACGATCGTGCTCGCCTCCGACCACGGCTTCGGCCCCACCCGTGACGTCTTCCACGTCAACTCGTGGCTCGAGCAGCAGGGCTATCTGACGTGGGCCGGCGAGGACAGCCCGGAGGACCGCGGCGACACCGAGGTCGGGTTCGCCGAGATGACCCGCCACGTGCACGCGCTCGACTGGTCACGGACGGTCGCCTACGCCGCGACCCCCTCGAGCCAGGGCATCAACATCGTCGAGCGGCTCCCGGGCGGGGAGCAGCCGATGCCCGAGGACGTGCGCGCGAAGCTCGCCCAGGAGATCGCCGGCGCGCTGCGCGAGGTCCGCCGACCCCACGACGGTGAGGCCCTGGTGGAGGAGGTGTGGACCCGCGAGCAGGCCTTCTCGGGCCCCTTCGAGCAGCTCGGGCCGGACCTCTCGCTGGTTCTGGCCGACGGTGGGACGATGTCGATCCTGCCCTCCGAGACGGTCGTGGCACGCCGTCCCGAGGCCCGCGGACACCACCGTTGGGAGGGCATCTTCCTGGCCACCGGCCCGGGCATCCGCAAGGGCGCCTCGGTGGAGGAACTGTCGATCGTCGACGTCGCCCCGCTGCTGCTCCACCAGCTCGGCCTGGCGGCCCCCGAGGACATGGCGGGCAGCGTCCCGGAGGCCGTGTTCGAGCCGGGAGAGCTGGAGCGGCGCCCGCCCCGCAGCGCGCCGGCCCCGGCACCCCCGGAGGCGATCCAGAGCCCCCAGCAGGCCCTCGAGCTCGAGCCCGAGGAGCAGGCCGCGGTGATGGAGCGGCTGCGGGCGCTGGGGTACGTCGAATGACCGTCACGCCCTCCCGCTGATGCCCAAGGTCCTGCTCCCCAACGGGGTGCGGATCCATTACCAGCAGGTCGGGGAGGGGCCCGACCTGGTGATGGTCCACGGGCTCACCGGGAACCTGGCCGTATGGCACCTGCGCATCGTTCCCGAGCTGTCCGACCGCTTTCGCATCCTCACCTACGACCTCAGGGGTCACGGCCTCAGCGACACGCCGCCCACCGGCTACAGCCCCGACGCGATGGCCGAGGACCTGCTGGGGCTGCTCGACGCGCTCGAGATCGAGCGGCCCCTGATCGCGGGTCACAGCTTCGGCGCCGACGTCGCCCTGTATCACTCGTTGAACCACCCCGACCGCGTCGCCGAGGTGATCGCGGTCGAGGCGGCGCTGCCGGCGCTCGAGCAGAGCCGCCGTGACGAGGACTGGGTGGGGTGGTCCTACTGGTCGAGGGCCCTCGAGGAAGCCGGACACCCGGTCCCTCCCGAGAAGCGCTCGGACATGCGCTACATGGTCAGGGCCACCATCGACCTGCCGAAGCAGTGGGGACCCCTGAAGGGTCTGCCGCGCAACCCCAAGCCGCTGCTGCGTCTGGTCGACGAGACGTCGTTACCGGAGGACTACCACGAGGTCGGGACGCTCACACTCGAGCGGATCCCCTCGATCGAGACGCCCGTCGTGCTGATCTACCAGGACCAGTCGGCGTTCATCGACACCTTCGAGTACCTCGAGCAGCACCTCCCGAACGCGCACCCGGTGTTGATGCCGAGCACCGAGTGGGGGCACTTCGGCCCACTCGAGCAGCCCGAGCTGGTGGCCGGTTACATCGCCGCGCGGCTGCCGGACGCCGACAGGCGCTGAGCGCTGCCTACCTATTCCGCGCAGTTCCACCCTTCGGCGGTCCGGCCGTCTTCGAGGCACGGCAGGATCGTCGGGGGGGTCCACGCGGTCGGGCCGCCTTCGAGCAGCGGCGAGATCGCCGATTCGTCGAGCCCGTACATGCGCTGGACGAGCTGGAAGGAGCCGGTTGAGGCGGGCAGCCAGTTCTCCCTGCCGATCGGGGTGGTCGGTTCGTTGGCCTGCAGGTACAGGTTGAGCGAGCCGTCGGCTTCATAGTGAAGTTCGGAGCCGCTCCCAAGCGTGTGACGGCCCGCCGGGTTGGAGACCAGGAAGCCGTTGGGCGTGTATGCGGTCAACGACCAGAAGCCCGTCACCGGGACCGGGAAGTCACTCGCCGGATAGTGGACGACGTAGCGCGTGCTCGCGCCGTCGAGTTCGGTGCCGTTGCGGTCGCTTTCGGCGAACAGGTACAGGGCTACGTTGGGATCGAGCGCTCCGAGGCCGAACTGGTTCATCATCGCGCGCAGCGCGTAGTCGGTCCCATATTCACCCGCGGCTTCCACGCCCCAGCCGTTGTGCACTTCGAAGCCCGCGACCAGCCGTTCGTGGAACAGCGTCGCGACCTCACGCCGCCCCTCACGGACGGCCTCGCGGAGTCCGTCGAGCGCGCCCGCACCCAGTTCGGGGTCGCTGGCGGGCGACAGCCCCGGACCGATCCCGTAGGTGGCCAGCGTGGCGAGCTCTTCGGCGTCGGCGGCCGGCGGTTCGAACTGCTTCAGCGCGGCCCCCAGCGCCGTCCAGAAGAACAACGGGTCTTCGTTGGCCTGGGTGCCGGGCGCGTGGTAGCTCCGCGGCACGGGGTTTTCGACTTCCGGCGTCGGGGGTTCGTAGCTCAAGCCTTCGGCCGCCCACTTGCTCAGCGGCACGAGCTTCATTTCGGCCTGGATCGCGATCGCGTTTTTCAGTTCCGATTCGCCCTTCACGAGCGTCCGCGGCAGCACCCACACCCGGTTGTAGGGAGAGTGGATGATCGTCATCCCTTCGGTCTGGAGCTGGCCGGTGAGCTGGCCGGGCCCGGCGATCACGTAGTTGCCCGGCGGCGACAGGCGCGAGGCGCCTTCACCCATGTTCGCGAAGTTCTCCTCGTAGGGCGAGTACAGGGCGACGACGCTGAACACCCCGGGCGTCGCCGGGACGTGCACGACCTGCGGACCTTCGCTTCCGAGTTCCAGCCACGCCTGCGAGTAGATCGTTTCGGTGTCCGGTGCCAACGCCCCCGGCCCGCTGCCCGCGATCGTTTCGACGTGTGAGAACTGGTTGACCGGCGCGTAGCCCTTGTGGTTGGGCACGGTCACGCTGGTGTCGGATTGGAACTTGGCGCCCATGTCCACCAGCGGGGCCGCGTACACGTAGGCCTGCAGGCCCGCCCGATAGGCGGGGACGAATTCGTGGATGTAGGCACGAGAGGCCATTTCCTGAGGGGTTTCACCACTCGACTGGGTGGAGGACGCGGTCTTCGGAGCCGGCGGCGGCAACAGCACGGGTTTGAGTGTCAGCGGCGAGCCCGAGCCGTTCGAGTGGTACACGCAGAACGTCTCCTTGACCTTCCTCGTGCTCCCGTGGCTCTTCACCTTGACCGTTTTCGTGCGCTTGACGTAATGCGCCCTGCAGCGCTGGCGCGAGGGGTGCTTGAGCAGGTACTGGCGCACGGGACTCGCGGCGGCGACGCCCTGCACCGCCAGACACGTGGCGAGGATCGCCGTGACGCAGAGCGAGGCTCCGAGGGTGAATCGCCTACGGGCCCGTACGTCACATGCAGACGCCGAGATCCGGCTCGACGTTCTGCCTGGCTGCATGACTGCTCTCTTCATCCGTGATGGTCTCCAGGCGCGCCCGTCGGGGGCACACTGCGGAAAGCTTGCAGGCGGCCGAGCGTACCACAGGGGTGGCCCCCGTGGGGAGGGTCGGAGGAGCCGCTCGGCGACCCGATCCGGGCACGGATTTCGGCTCGCCCGAGCCCTCCCATGTGGGCTGCCCGTTGGACATGCGGATACCCGGCAGCTATCTTCTGCGTCCGCCCCCGTCCGGGAGCCATCCCCATGCACCAGACCAAACGCGCCGCCGCCACTGCAGATGTCCTCGCACTTGGAGCGACGGGCTCGTGCATGGGATAGAGAAGGGCCGTCCCGGCCGCGCCGGGGACGCCGTGATCGTGACAGGGAGCGGGACGGGCCTCGGCCTCGAGACCGCCCTGCACCTGGCCTCCAGGGGCTTTCGCGTGTTCGCGACCGTGCGCAAGGGTGACCAGATCGCCGACGTGCAGGCGGCCGCCACCCAGCGGGGCGTCTCGCTGGACGTGCTCCAGCTCGACATCACCGACCCCGTGAGCATCGAGCGGGGGATCGCGGCCGTGCTCGAGCAGGCGGGCGCGATCTACGGGCTCGTGAACAACGCCGGGGTGGGCCTGCGGGGCTCCACCGAGGACTGCTCCGAAGCGGAGATCCGGCACCTGTTCGACACCAACGTGATCGGCACGATCGCCGTCACGAAAGCCGTGATTCCCGCGATGCGGGCCGCCGGCTGCGGACGGATCATCACCGTCTCCTCCGTCGGTGGGCGGATCTGCGGGTTCGGCGTGACGATGTACTGCGCGAGCAAGTTCGCACAGGAGGGACTCGGCGAGGGTCTGGCGCAGGAGCTCGCGCCGTTCGGTATCCAGTCGGTAATCGTCGAGCCCGGGATCATAAAGACGACACGGTGGTCGGTGAATCGCGGCACGGCGGCGCGCGCGAGCGACCCCGACAGCCCCTACCACGACCTGTTCGGGGCCGGTGAGGCGCTGGCGCAGAAACGCGTGGAGACCTCCCCCACGCGCCCCGAGGACGTCGCGCGCACCATCGGCGAGGCCCTGACGGCCGAGCAGCCCAGGATGCGATACGTCGTCGGACGCGGCGCCAAGGTCGCTATCGCCCTGCGCCGGTACATGCCCCAGAGCCTCTTCGAGCGCCTCTATTTCGCCGGCGGCATCCGCCGCATCGAACAGCGGGCGAGCGAGGGCGGGGCTTCGCCCGGCGCCGAGCCGGCGCCATGAGCCGCCGCCTGCCGAAGGTCGCCCTGCCGGTGCTGCTGGTGCTGGTGGCGGCGTTCATGCTCACGGTCGGGACGACCGTCGCCGACCCGAGCGGAGGTATCTGGACCCTGGCCCAGAACGGCTTCGGGGAACGGGAAAACTCCTACGCCTGGTCGATGGGCTGGTTCGCCGGCAAGCTCTACGTCGGTACCGGGCGCGACGTGCTGTGCGTGGAAAACGAGACCAACCAGTACTTCGTGCCGCTCGAGAAACGCTATACGACCAATCCGGCCGTGGGCGTGCGCTGTCCCGAAGACCCGTACGACATGAACCTGCGCGCCCAGATCTGGCAGTACACGCCGAAGACCAGCAAATGGCAGCTCGTCTACCGCGCCCCCACGGAGCGCAACCCGGTCCAGAAGACCAAGCAGGTCGCGAGCGACATCGCCTACCGCGGCATGCAGGTGTTCGCGCCCCCCGGCGGCCGGCCGGCGCTGTACGCCGCCGGCGTCAGCGCGGACGAGTACCTGCCGGCCCTGCTCACCAGCCACCCGCCCCGCATCATGCGCAGCTTCGACGGCGTCCACTGGACGGCGCTGCATCTGCCGCGGGTGGTCGTCCACTACCCCGGGGGCTCGGTCCGCCCGATGGGCTTTCGCTCGTTCGTGGTCTGGAAGGGCCACCTGTTCGTGACCGCGACCCCCGACCTGACCGGAGACGGCTCGCTGTTCGAGATCACGCGTCCGTGGTCGAACCATCCGGGCCTGGTCCAGGTGAGCCCCCCGAGCCTCGACATCTTCGAAGTGACGACCTTCCACGGCGACCTGTACCTCGGCTGCGGGAGCGCCACCTCGGGGTACTCGGTGTGGGCGACCAACGAACTCCACCGTCCCTTCACGCCGATCGTGACCGGTGGGGCCGGGCGCGGCCGCGAGGTCACCTCGGTCGTCTCGATGCACGTCTACCGCAACCTCCTTTACGTCGGCGCCAGCGGCTGGTACCAGGGCACGCTGCCGGTATCCGAGATGATCGCCATCGACCCCACGGGCGAGTGGGCGCTGGTGGTGGGGAACCCGCGCAAGGCCCCCAGCGGCCAGATGGAGTACCCCATCAGCGGGCTCGAAGACGGCTTCGACAGCCAGTTCAACGCACACTTCTGGCGCATGGCGGTGCAGGACGGAGGGATGTACGTCGGCACCAACAGCTGGAGCTACTCGCTGAGGAGCTTCCACAGCCTGAAATTCCTCTCCGACCTGCTCGCCGGCGACCAGGGCTTCCAGTTATGGGCGACGTGCGACGGTGAGGACTTCTTCCAGGTGACACGCGACGCGTTCGGGCACAGCGAATACAACTTCGGGGCGCGTACCCTGCAGCCGGACGGACCCGAAGGTCAGAACCTCTTCATCGGAAGCGCCAACCACTCCCAGGGGACGATGGTCGTGGACGACCACGAACCGGCCTGTTCGTCGCTGGTGAACGGGCCCCGCCAGCCCGCCGCCCCGAAGGCGATGATCGCCGACACCGTTCCGAAGGGGACGCTGCTGTCGTGGAAGCCTGCGCGCTCGGCCGTCCGCTACGAAGTCCTGGCGGCGCCCGAAGAGAGCGTGACGCTGTACCTGCAGGGACCCCCGACCGGCCCCAACGGGTATCCCTTCGAAGGCGCCACCCCGACCGTGACGAGCGCCGAAACGCCGGGCAGCGCGCCCTACACGATCTCGCTTCCCGGGGCTTTCGAACCGGTCGGGACGACCACCAACACAGCCTTCCTGTCCCGCCGCCGCGGACGCTACGTGTACGAGGTGGTCGCCAAGAGCGCCTCCGGGAGCAGCTCGCAGCCCTCCAACGTCCAGATCGGACCCGCCCCCGAGCCGCCGGCGACCTTTGCGGCGCTGGAGGGGACGCTGAGCTCGTCGGCGGCGCCCCGGGGCGGCGGCGGGGGCGCGGCGCACGTGGCCAGAGCCGGCTTGCGCTCACACGCCCTCTCCCTGCTCGAGGCCGCCCAGTCGGCGTGGCAGCACGGCGATCGCTCGGTCGCCCTGCGCGACGTTCGGCGACTGCAGGCCGGCGCCGGCGGTGGCGATGCCGAGCTCGCCGCGCTCGCGTCGCGGCTGGAACGAAGGGTCCTCTACGCCGGCGTGGCCGGTGGCCCGTGACCGCAGGTAGGACGTGCGCGTCACGATCCTGAGCGTCGGCTCGCGCGGCGACGTACAGCCGCTGCTGGCCTTCGGAGCCGCGCTCGCGTCGGCCGGTCACGAGGTGCGCTGCGCGAGCTTCCCCAAGTTCGAGCCCCTCGTCCGGGGGGTCGGGCTCGAGTTCCTCCCGCTCGCGGAAGGCCAGCTGAGCCAGGAATCGGCCGCCGAGGAGGGCGGCGGCGGGGGCCCGATGCTGCTGCGGTTCCTGAAGGACACGCGCGCCGTCGGGGGCCGGCGGCTGCGGGACGCCCTCACGGCTTGCGAGGGAGCGCAGGCGATCGTCGCGAACGAGCTCGCGATGCTGGTCGCGTGGCAGGTGGCGCGCCAGCGGGGGGCCGGCCTCGTGCGCGTGCGCCTGTGCCCGCCCCCGGCGGTCGCCAACGGTCCCTTCGCCCGCCCGGCCCGCGGCCTGGCGTGGCTTGCCCTGCGGCCGTGGCTGGCCTCCGGCAGCCGCGAGGCGGGGCTGCCCCCGCTCCCCCGCCGCGAGCCGCTCAGCCGGCTCGAGCACGAGGGCGTGGTCGAGCTGCACGCGTACAGCCCCGGACTGGCCGGCGAGGAGACCCGGGCCGGCGGCTCGACCTACGTCACGGGCTTCTGGTTCCTCGAGGGTCGCCTGGACCCACCCCCGAGCCCGGAGCTGCTCGAGTTCCTCGCCTCGGGACCGGCGCCGGTCTGCATCGACTTCGGCAGCATGCCCGACGCCGACCCGGCCGCCACCGCGGCGCTGGCGCTCGAGGCGCTCGACCGGGCCGGGCAACGTGGGGTCCTGATCCGGGGGACGCGCAGGTTCCGGGGCACTCAGCTGCCGGACGGCGTCTTCGCCGTGGACGGGGTCGATCACGGGGAGCTGTTCGGGCGCTGTGCCGCGGTCGTGCACCATGGCGGGGCGGGGACCCTCGCGGCTACCGTCCGCGCCGGCGTCCCCTCGGTGGTGGTGCCGCACATGCTCGACCAGCGTGCCTGGGGCCGGCGCCTGCAGGAGCTCGGTGTGGCGCCGCCCCCGATCCCACGACGTAAGCTCTCGGTCGAGCGTCTACACGAGAGCATCGTGGCGACGGTCACGAACGGCGAGATGCGGGAGCGTGCCGTCGCGCTCGGCGAGCAGATCCGCGCCGAGGACGGTGTCGCGAGCGCAATGGAGATCTTTGGGCGGCGGGTCGGCGCTGTGGCCGAGAAGCCGCCGGCGACGGTCACGAATGACTAATACGGGAGGGAGATCGGGATGTTTTCAAGAAGCGCGCTGATCGGGCTGCTGATGGTGGCGGCGACGGCGATCTTCGCACCCGTCGCGTCCGCGACGATCTCGCCGGGCATCACGCTCGAACAGAGCGGCGGCACCGGGGCGGGGACGAGCGTCCCCACCGGCTTCGACATCAACTCCCACGCGACGATCGCGGACAGCCTCGAGACGCTCACGGTCGGCCTCCCGGCCGGGCTCCTGGTCAATCTGAACCAGAACGGTGGTGCCTGCCTGGCATCGGCGGCGCCGACCCCGCTGTGCGAAATCGCCCGTGGCACGATCAACGGCGCCACCGGCACCCCCGTGAACCTGTACCTGGTCACGCCACCCACCCCGTCCGGCATCGTCCAGAACCTGAAGGCCTCATCGGCTCCCCTCAACGCCGCCGGGGTCGATCTCGTGATCCAGGGCGGCGCCACCATCTCCGGGGCACTGACGCTGACCAGCTCGCCGGCGGTCGCCCTCACGCTCAGCTTCAGCAGCATTCCGCTCGCCAGCCACGTCAAAGAGCTGCAGTTGACGTTCGGGAGCATGCGGCTGCCGACGAACTGCACCACCGTCGAGAGCCTCACCGTGCAGGGCTCCTCCTGGCAGGGGTCCTCCGGGACGGCGGCCGCACCGCTCGCGGTCAGCGGCTGCAGCTCGCTGCCCTACTCGCCCACCATCTCCGCCAAGGTCACCAAGGAGAGCGCCGGTGCGCTGGTCGAAGTCCAGTTCACCCAGGGAGCAGGCGAAGCGGCCAGCAACTCGCTCGAGTTCGGGGAGCCGCCGGGGGTCAAACTGAACAAAGTCCTGGCCCCGTGCTTCAACGGCCAGACGTGCACCGTGGGCACCGTCGCCGCGACCTCTCCCCTGCTCCCGGCCACGGCCCTGTCGAGCGGCATGCTGACGCTCGCCGGCTCGATCAACAAGGGCAACCCGTCGCAGGCGATCAGCGGGTCGCTGACGATGTCCTTCCCGCCACCGTTCGAATTCTCGGTCGCCGGTCCGATCGACATCGCGGAAAAGATGCTGTCGTTCTCGGGCATGCCGGACCTCCCCCTGTCCACCCTCACGTTCACCTTCACCGGCATCCCGGCCGGGCCGGCGTTCACCACCGAATGCGAACCGGGGACGATCGCCGCCACCGTCCTGTCCCAGGACGGGAACCCCGCCGCCAGGATCAGCGGCCCGGTCACGAACGTGAACTGCCCGCCTCCGAGCGCCAGGCCGAAAGCGAGCGGGTCGCTCGGCGGGCTCGCCGCCGGCAAGCCGGTGCTGCACGTGAGCGCCACCCGTGGAAGCGGCGGCCCGGACATCGCCTCCTTGTCGGTGTCGCTCCCGGGGGGCCTCAGCTTCAACCGGCACGCGATCGCCATGCACCGGGCGTGCAAGCGCGCCCACGGGCACAAGAAGTGCGCCACCGTCTACTCGGTGAAGGGCTTCTCGCTCCACGGGGCCGGGCTCGCGAGTGCCCGCATGCAGGGGGGTGCGCTGCTCGTGCGCTTCAGTCACGCGGTCGCGAGCGCCTCGCTCACGGCGCGTGGTCCGCTGCTCGTCGAGAGCAGGTCGCTGCGCCAGAAGGCCAAGCGGCACCAGACCAAAGGCCTGTCGGCGAGCATTCGCATCACCGACGCGAAGGGGACCGGCACCACCGTCGCGGTGGCGTGAGGTGAGCCGCTACGGACCGGGCGCCGTGGTCGCCATCTGCGCCGTCTGAGCGGCCCGGAGGCGCTTCCACACCCGCTCCCACAACCGGTCGATCAGGACGTCCGGCAGCGCGCGCCGGGCCGTCTTCGGCGCCCCCATGTTCCACAGCCGCTCTCGCAGGGCACGGCTGAAACGCTCGGGGTCGAGGACGTGCGCCGCCCACCGCGCTCCCTCGTCGTCCTCCTGCAGCTCCTCGAACGAGAGAAAGGCGACGCGGTCCAGCGGAAGCGCCGGGGCGCGTGCCAGGAACGCCAGCACACGCATGCGCGCCCCCCACGCGGACAGCCACAGGATCAGCGCCCGCCCGCGCCGGCGACGCATCGCAGCCACCATCATGCGCACGCCGGGGGCATGGCGCGTGAGCGCGGAGATGTACGCGTCGGAGCTCCCGTAGCGGTGCAGCGCCCGACGCCGGCTGGCGCCGACGGCGGACATGGAGCGACGCACCAGCAGGATGTAGGCATTCGGGTCCAGGTCCAGCAGGGCCTGCTCGCGGCCGAAGTCCCACGGGTTCTTCAGCACCACCGCGCGCGCC
The DNA here is from genome assembly GCA_035506775.1 of Solirubrobacteraceae bacterium. Taxonomy (GTDB): domain Bacteria; phylum Actinomycetota; class Thermoleophilia; order Solirubrobacterales; family Solirubrobacteraceae; genus Palsa-744. The sequence goes on from DATJOU010000109.1 coordinate 19,443, forward strand.
CCCTCCTGCGCGGCCAGGCGCTCGATGATCGCCACCAGCGTCGGGATCGTCTGCGGTCGCACGTTCGGCGCCGGCACCCGGCCGACGTCCCGCAGCAGCCACCCGTACTCCTCGGCCAGGTCCTCCGACAGCGGCCGCGCATCCACCCCCCGGTCGACGGACGGGCCGCCCCTCGCAGCCGCGTCGAGCAGCTCGCGCAGATACGGGTTGGACTCGGCTATCAGGCCGGCCGTGACGGTGACGCCGTCGCTGGCCTCGGTGGCCGCCTCGGCGATGACCGTGGTGCCGCTGCGGTGGAGCCCGTTGACGAAGATGACCCGGGGCCTGGGGCCGCCCGGCTGCGAGGGGGGCATTCGTGTTCGCCGGCCCCGGTGGCGCTCAGGTCTTCTCGAGCACGAAGCGCCTGTACGTGAGCGTGCCGTCCTCGAATTCGCCGAAGCGCAGGCTCCCTTCGACACCCGAGTAGTCGATCGACTGCTGGCGGAACGCACGGGGGGTGTCGCGCTCGATGTGGGCGAGCACGGTCGGCGTGCTGAGCGACAGGGCGCGCAGGACTTCTGCGGTTATGTCAACTTCCTCGACGATCCTCAGCCCCGCCCCCTCGATCTGGCGCAGCAGCTCCCCGATGTCGTCCTTGGCGACCTCGCCGGCGGGCGTCGGAGCCGTGGGACGGAAGTCGGCGTACAGCATCAGCCCGCCCGGCTTGAGCACCCTGTGGACCTCGCCCAGGAAGACCGACATGTGGGGGTAGCAGTGCGATGACTCGACGTTGAGCACGACGTCGAAGCGGGCGTCGGGGAACGGCAGCTTTTCCGCATCCCCACCGATGAACGTCAGCCCGGGCCGACCGTGCTTGCGGCGGCAGTGACGGATCGCGGCCCGCGCGAGATCGACCCCCGTCAGGGAGCGTGGGCGGAAGCGCTCGAACACGTATGCGGACCCCTCCCCCCGGCCGCACCCGACCTCCAGCACGTCCTTGCCGGCGATGTTCCCGGCGCCCGCCACCGCGGCGTACAGCGCGAGCCCGAAACGGCTGTCGTCGGCGTTGTCGGCGGTCTCCTCGGGCCCGGCGAAGCCGTAGTTGACGAACGTGGTCGTGTGCTCCCCGCCCCTGATCGCCACGACCTCGTAGAACACGCGCCAGGCGAGCTTCTCGACAGCGGGACGCAACTGCGGTACGGCCCGCAGGATGGCGTCCACGACCATCCGCCCGGGACGTATCCGGCGGGGCGAGTCGGCATCGGCTTTGGCGGCCATCGGCTTACCGTACCCGAGCGCGGCGGGTGCCGGCCTGGCGCATCAGCGCTTGACGTCGAAGCTGCCGGTGTCGCTCACGGCGGTACCGGCGCCGGGGGTGAAGATCGCTCGCGCGGTCAGCTTCTGGCGCTTGGAGTGCTTGAGCAGTGAGGTCCCGGCCGAGGTCAGCTTGATCTTGACCTTGACGCCCCCGCCGGCCGGGACGCTGACGCGGCCGGTGGCGACAACGACCGGCTTGGCCGTCGTCTTCTTGGCGGCGAGCTTCGCCCCGGGGGGCAGCTCGTACCAGGTGATCTGCAACGTCCCGGCTTCCAGGCCGCTCGCCTGGAGGGTCACGCCTGCGCTCTTCAGCAGCGCCGCGATCACCCGCGACTTCGCGGCCGGCGTCAGCAGACGGGCGAGCGCCGCCACGATCTGTGCGTGGCTCAGGGTCGTGGACTGCGTCCCCAGCACGTTGCCGGTGTTGGAGGGCGAGCCGGTCTGGGGCGTGCCGCTCGGCGACGGCGAGCTCGGCTGTTCCGGTTCGGGAGTGGGCGTGGGTTCGGGCGCCGTTTCCGTCGCTGCTTCGACCTGACCCGTCGAGGCTTCCTTGCCGCTCGCCTTCACGACCGCCGCGTCCTTGAACGTTTCTCCTTCGCCCTCGATGGTGTGGAAACAGGCCGCCTCCACGACGCCGGATTCGCCCACCTTCACTTCGGGGTGCTTCGGCGAGGTGGTCTGACACCCGGACACCGCCGCGTCGCGGATGCTTTCAACCTTCATGGGGACCGACCCGCTGTTGGTCACGAGGATCTCGTATTCCACCGTCAGCGGGGCCATGCCCGTCAGCGGCCCCTTCGTGTACGGGTCGCCCACCGCCACCCGCTCACGGAGTTCGGTTTCGAAGCGCAGTTCGCCTTCGACCAGGGCTTCGACTTCGCCGGTCATCTCTTCTTTGCCGCCGGCCTTCACCGTGGCGGCGTTCTTGACCGTGCCCCCTTCTTTGCCGACCGTGCGCGAACAGACGGCCTCCACCACGCCCGAAGCGCCCGGCGTGGTTTCGCCCGGCTTGACTTCGCTCTGTCTCGGGGAGCTGGTCTGACAGCCTGGCACCATCGGGTCGGTGACGCTTTCGACCTTCACGGGGACCGATCCGGTGTTGATCACGACGATCTCGTATTCGAGCTTTGCCGGCGCCTTGCCTTTCAGCGGTTCTTCCGTGTAGGTGGCTTCGTTGGAGAACCGCTGGAGCACTTCGACTTCGAATTTCGGTTCGGGCTCGAGCTGGGCGTTGATTTCCTTGGTCGTGGCACCGGCTTTGACGGACACGAGCGTGGCTTCGGAGGCGTTCGCCTTGCCGTTGTAGTACTGGGTGACGTAGCCGGCGGCCGAGAACATCAGCTTGTATTCGCCCCCGCCGAGCCCGGCGATCGTGTATTCGCCGGATTCGTTGGTGGTCCCGCAGCTTTCGCCTGCGGCGCCCGTGGCACACACCGTCGCGCCGGCCACCGCTGGTTTTTTGGAGGAGGAGGCGTCGGTCACCTTGCCGGTGATCTGCCCGCTCGGTTTGAGCGCCGCGTTGATGGCGCTCGTCGTGGCGCCGGCGGTTACGGACACGGGCGTTGCTTCGGACGCGTTGGCCTTGCCGTTGTAGTACTGGAATGCGTACGTGGACGCGGAGAATTTGACCGTGTAGGCGCCGGTGGCGAGGCCCGTGATCGTGTATTCGCCGCTCGAATTCGTGGTTGCGCAGCCGAGACCGCCACTCGGGGACGCGCACACCGTCGCACCCGAGATCACTTTGCTGGTGGACGCGTCGGTGACCTGGCCGCTGATCCTGCCGCCGAGCACCAGCGACGCGTTGATGCCGGTGGTCGTGCCTCCCGCCTTGATCGCCACCTGCGTCGCTTCCGAGGGCTTCGCCTTGCCCGCGTAGTACTGCGGGACATAGGTCGAGGCCAGGAATTTCACCGTGTACTCCCCGGTGTCGAGTCCCGCGATCGCGTATTCGCCGCTTTCGCCGGTGACCGCACAGGCTTCGCCGGCCGCGCCGGCGGCGCACACCGTCGCCCCGGCGATCGCTTTCGTCGTGGAGGAGTCGGTCACCCTGCCGGTGATCTCCCCGCTCGGCTGGAGGGTCGCGTTGATACCGGACTTGGCGGCGCCGGCTTTCACCGCCACCGGTGTCGCTTCGGCGGCGGCTTCCTTGCCGTTGTAGTACTGCGAGGCGTACGTGGGATCGGAGAATTTGACGGTGTAGGCTTCCGTGCCGAGGCCGGTGATCGAGTATTCGCCGGCGGCGTTCGTGGTATCGCAGCCGAGACCCACGCTCGGCGAGACGCACACCAGCGCGCCGGCGAGCGGTTTTTTCGTGAAGGCATCGGTGACCGTGCCGCTGATTTCCCCGCCGGCCTGCAGGGACGCGTTGACTTCCGGCGTGGTCGAGCCCGCTGTGACGGACACGGGTGTCGCTTCGGCGGCGTTGGCCTTTCCGCTGTAGTACTGCGGAGCGTAGGTGAGGGTCGAGAACTTGACCGTGTATT
>DATJOU010000110.1:0-2012 GCA_035506775.1 Solirubrobacteraceae bacterium
GGCCGGGCGCGCGCGGGGGCGCTCCCGGTGCTGGGTTCCCCGCTCCCCTCGAGCTGCGGAACGCGTCGTTCCGGAGGCTCGAGGTCTTCGTCTCACAGGCTGCTCGGGATATGCTCGCGGAGGTGACAGGACACGCTTCCACGGCGCGCGCACTGCTCACCGTTGCCGGTCTTTGCCTTGGCTGCTCCCTGACCACGCTCCGCACCGGCGTCTTCACCTGCAGCCCGACCCAGCCCTGCGAAGACGGTTGGGTCTGCAATCTTGACTCGGTCGACGATGGCGGCACCTGCTCTCCGAGCGGCACGTCCGCCACCACGGTCGCCGCGGCAGCCAGCTCTGGAGCGGCCACCACGACTGGCGCGGGTGGCGCCACCTCGATCGGCACGACCGCCGCGAGCGCGACGAGCGGTACCAGCGGGACGACCGGCACGACCAGCGGCGTGACATCGAGAGGGACGACCAGCGGCACCCTGACCACCACCGCCGGAACCACGGTGAGCGCCTCGAGCAGCGGGGGCTCGACTAGCGGCCTCACCGGGAGCTCGACTGCGGGCACCACGGGCGGGGGTGGGTGCACCCCCGCGCCCTCGCCGCCGGCCGTGGTGGAGACGGCGGCAGGGGATGGCAACCCAGGCTTCGTGAACGGGAGCTCGCCGGAATTCGCATCGCCGATGGGAGTCGCTGCTGACGCTTACGGCGGTTTCTACGTCGCTGATACGGCAAACAACGCGATCCGGTATGTTGAGAGTGCCGGCGGCTCTGCGGTGACATTCGCCGGTGACGGTGACGCCGGCTTCGCCGAGTGGCCTGGCGGAGCCCTCGGGCAGCTCAGCGGTCCGAGAGGCTTGGCCCTGGGGCCTGCCACTTTTGGTCCGCCTGGGGAAGCCCTCTACATCGCGGACACCGACAACAACGCGATCCGGGGCGTCCTCACGATGATGGCTCCTGAGCTAACGACTCTAGCCGGGGATGGCGATGCGGGCTACGTGGACGGCCCCGTCGCCCAGGCCCAGTTCCACCGCCCCGGAGCCGTTGCTGTCGACGATGCCGGGACGATCTACGTCGCGGACAGCTTCAACAACGCGATCCGGAAGATCTCCGGAGGCCAGGTGACGACGATCGCCGGAGACGGGGACGCTGGGTTCGCGAACGGGCGAGGGAATGCGGCACAATTCTCGGGCCCAACGGGGATCGCGGTCGATAGCCAGGGAATCCTCTATGTCGCGGACTACGACAACGGCGTGGTCCGGGAAATCGACCTCGCCGGCAACGTCACCACGCTGGCCGGTACGCCTGGCACCTACGGCTGGGTGGACGGTCCGGCGACGACGGCCAAGTTCTACCAGCCGTGGGGCATCGCGGTGGACGATGGCGGGGTGGTGTACGTGTCCGACACGGTGAACGAGGCGATCCGGATGATCGTCGGCGGAATGGTCTACACCGTCGCCGGCAACGGCATGGAGGGTCTGGTCGATGGCGACGGCGCCTGCGCAACCGCCCCGGACGAGCTCGCCTTTCCGTCCGGAATCGCGCTCGGCACTCTCGGGTCGCAGACGCTGATCTACGTGTCCGACGTCGACAACAACGCGATTCGAACCGTGGAACTGGCGCCATCTGGGCCGCCTTCGCCCTGAGCTGATCCGCCGCTCGGCCTAGCTCCGCTGGACGCACTTTCACACCTCCCCCGCCTCGCGAGTCAGGACAGGTGGAGGAAGCGAGATGCGACGATCGCTGCTCACCATTGCCGAGTGTTTCGCGCTGGCCGGCTGCCATCCGGACGTCGTGCTGGAGCTCCAGGACACTACCGGGGGGCTCGGCGGCAGCACGGCGGGGGGGGCTGGAGGCTCGGTCGCCGCCTCTACGACCAGCGGCTCGACGAGCAGCGGGACGGGGAACAGCGCGGGCGCGACCTCGGGCACCACGTCCGGCGAGCAGGGCTCCACGAGCACCACCTCGGGAGGCGAGGCGAGCTGTGGCCCGCAGGTGGACTGCGACGGCGAGACGTGCTCGGC
>DATJOU010000111.1:0-7639 GCA_035506775.1 Solirubrobacteraceae bacterium
TGGCGGGGGGTGTGGGTCCAGTCCACGGTGCCGGTCACGATCAGGTATCCGGAGGCCGTGTAGCGGTGGCCGGTGCGAGGGTTCTCGACGCAGTGAGCGGCCGTCAGGACGACGTTCGGGGAGACGACCGTGCCGGTGCACTGGAAGGCTTCACCTTCACCTTCGTGGAACACCACCGCGAGCCACGGGAAGGTGCCCGCTTCGGCGGCCTGGCCGTTGACGACGGAGATCCGGGCCCGGGGGGCCGACGCCGCCGGCGCCCGGGTGCTCGCCGGGCGCACGCCCGCCGCTCCGCTGGCACCCGGGAGCGCGAGTGCGACCGAGAGGGCGAGGACGAGGGCGATGAGGGCGAGGATCTTGAAGGGCCGGGCGGACACTTCGGCCTCTATCGGCAGCCCCCGCGCCCCCCTGCAGGCGCCGCGTCGTCAACTCGTCAACTTGCCGCGAGCTCGGTCGGCCAGCTGCGCCCGTCGGCCAACCACAGCTCGAGCAACGGGTCCACCACCCGCAGGCCGGTGGCGGCGGCGGGGTCGGCCACCAGGTGGCCCTCCCGCTCGAGCCGCTCGACGGTGGCTTCGTTGTTGCCGCTCTTGGTCACGCCGTAGCGCTCGCGGGCGTCCTTGCCCTGCAGCGGCACGCTCCGCTGGGCGATCACCGAGCTGAGCCGGCGCTCGCTGTTGCTCCACGAGTCCCACACCGCCTGCACCTCGGGGTTCGCGTCCCGGGCTGCGGCGGCGAAGGCCCTCAGCCACTGCTCGGGGCCGGACCGGGTTCGGGGGCGGGTGCTCTCGTAGAGGTGGTGGGCGAGCAGCATCGCGCGCTGGGGATGGCCGTCGGCGACCCGCAGCAGGGGCTCCAGCGCCTCCCCGGGGTCGCGCCTGCCGGCCTCGAAGCGGGCGCCGATGTAGTCGGCCAGGTCCTCCCCGTCGAGTGGGCCGAGGTCCACCGGCATGGCCTGGGCGAAGAAGGCGTGACGGCGGTCGGAGAACAGGTCCTGCATCAGTCCCGGATGCGAGCCGGAGAAGATGTAGCTCGCCACGCTCCCGTGGCGCTCGAGCTCGGATCGGATCGTGCCGGCGAGCCCTGACCCGGCGCGGACGACGTCCTGGAACTCGTCGAACACGATCGCGCAGCGCCTCCCGTGGCGTTCGTAGAGGCGGCGGGGAAGCTCGAGCCGGTCGAGCAGGCTGGGGGTGCCGGGGGAGGGTGCGACTTCGATGCCGACGCCGCCGGGAGCCGCCTTGGCGCGCGGGGAGAGGGTCGAGACGACCCCGGCGAACCATCGCCGCAGGGCCCCCTCCAATTGCTCGCGGTAGGCCCGCTCGATCCGTTCGGCGACGTCCGAGGCGGTCAGAATCCCCAGGAAATTGACGTAAATCGGTACGAAGCCGTCACGCTCGGCGGCCGCCAGGGCGACGTTCAGCAGCGACGTCTTGCCGTACCGGCGGGGCCCCGCCAGGCGGGTGTTGCGGGTCTCGGCAATCCGCTCGCCCAGCACCGCGAGCTCATCGACGCGGTCGGCGAGCTCGTCCGTGGCGTCGAGCGGATCCTCGTACCGGAAGGGACTTCCCATCGTGGTGCCGATTTTAGCGCGGGAGGGGTGCTGAAATCAGTACCCATCTGGTTCTTAATACTGCACCGATAACGCACTGTTTTCTGCGCCCGAATAACCCCTGATTGAGGCGCCTCGTGGGCGCCGCAACAGGCCCCGAACGGTCCCCTCAGCCGCGCCGCAGCAGACGGGCTACGGAACCCATCAGCTCCGTTGTGAGCTCCTCACGACGCTCCCGCTCGCCGCCGGCCACACAGGTCCGGGCGTGTCCGTCGACCAGACTCAGGGCGACCCCGTCGAGGGCCGCCTGGACGGCCGCGATCTGGGTCAGGACGTCGATGCAGTAACGGTCCTCGTCCACCATCCGCTCGATCCCCCGCACCTGTCCCTCGATGCGCCGCAGACGGTTCTGCAGCTGGGGCTTGGTGGCGCTGTAGCCGCGAGTCGGAACCTGGGTGTCCGCTGCCATGCCCGACACGCTAGCAGGAAACCCCCTGGGGGTATATTGGAGGGACCATGATCGATGTCCTTGAAGTGCTCTGGCACGGCCTCCGCAACGCGCTCCTGATGGCGTGGGAGGTGTGGTGGGCGCTCGTCCTCGGCTTCGCGATCTCCGCGCTCGTGCAGGCGTGGGTGCCGAGGGGCCGGGTCGAACACGGCATGGCCGGGGACGGGGTGCGTCCGGTGGCCATCGCGACCGGACTCGGGGCCGCCTCGAGCTCGTGCTCGTATGCGGCCATCGCGATCGCCCGGTCGCTGTTCGCGAAGGGCGCCTCGGCCGCGTCGTCGCTGGCCTTCCAGTTCGCCTCCACCAACCTCGTGTGGGAGCTGGGGCTGGTGTTGTGGGTCCTGCTCGGGTGGCAGTTCACGGTCGGGGAGTACCTCGGGGGGGTCGTGATGATCGCCCTGATGGCGGTCTCGCTGCGGCTGTTCGTGTCTCCCCGCCTGGAGGCCCGGGCGCGTGAGCACGCTCGCCGGGCCGAGGACTCGGCCCACGCTCACCACCACCATCACCACCACCCATCCGGCGACCACGGCGACCACGGCGGCAACGGCGGCAACGGGCAGCCGGCGTCCCTGGGCGCCCGCCTACGGTCGCTCGAGGCCTGGCGGGAGGTGGGGGACAACTTCCTCGGGGACTGGGGGATGCTGTACAAGGAGATCGGGGTCGGCTTCCTGATCGCGGGCTTCATCGCGCAGCTCGGCAACGGCTTCTTCTCGTCGCTGTTCGTCGAGCGGGCCCCGTCGCCGCTCGGCCCGGTCGAGAACGTGATCGTGGGGCCCCTGATCGCGGTGCTGTCGTTCGTGTGCTCGATCGGCAACGTGCCACTGGCGGCGGTGCTGTGGTCCGGCGGGATCAGCTTCGCCGGAGTGCTCGCGTTCCTGTTCGCCGACCTGATCGTGCTGCCGATCGTGGCCGCCTACCGCAAGTACTACGGCTGGCCCTACACGCTGAGGATCGTGGGGCTGATGTTCGTGACGATGGCGTGCGCGGCGCTGATCGTCGACGCCCTTTTCAGCGGGCTCGGTCTCATCCCCAGCGGGCCGCGACCGGCACGGGGAGAGATCTTCGGAGGCGTCTCGGCCGACTACAAGCTGGTGCTCAACGCGCTGGCGGTGGCGGTCTTCGGGGCCCTGGTGTGGCTCAGTCGGCGCCCGCGTTCGCGTGCCGGCGCATCGCCAGGCGATCGACGATCGAACGCCCCGAGGGGGCCGGCGAGGCTGGAAGGTCGCGGCTGAAGCGCCGTCCCAGCTCCGTCGCGGCCCTGCTCGCCTGCTGCTCGCTGGACCCGTCGATCGCGATCTCGGTGACCCCCTGGGCGCCGTCTTCGATCAGGATCCGCGAGCCGGCGGCGATCTCTTCGACCGTGACCCGGCGGGGGGAGCGGATGAAGTAGCGAACCGCCGGGGCGAGATCCACGTCGCCGCCGGCCGACAGCTCGACGACGTCGCGACGGGCGTCGTAGCGGATCGCCCGCAGCCGGCGCGGCTTGCTGGCCGGCTGGCGCTCGCGGCCCCGCGCGTTGAACTCCACCGTCGCCATCGCGTCGGCGCAGGACCGTTCGAGTTGACGGAAGAACTCCGACCACACCTCGGAGTTGAGAAAAGGTGCCATGGGGGAAGTCTGCCCGCCGGGGCGGAGGGCAACGACCCATCAGTGGGCCCCGGGGGCGTCCAATTCTGGACGTTCGGGGAAAAATCGGTGGCCGTTTAGGGCTACGCGGTGGCGTCGGCCCGGGCACGCAGCGCATCCGCGTCGCGGACGGTCATCCTTCCCCGCCGGGTCTCGAGCCAGTTGAGCTCCCGCAGAGACTGCAGCGCCTGCGCCACACCCGTCCTCGAGGCGCCCGTCCAGCTCGCCAGTTCCTCCTGGGAGAGCGGCATCGGTACCTCGATCGAGCCGTTGACGTTCTGGCCGTATCGTTCGGCGAGCTCGAGGATCCTGGCGGACAGCCGCCCCATCGTGTCGAGGGCTGCGAACTGGATGCGCTCGACCGTCGCCTCGCGGAAGCGTCCGGCCACGACTTCCAGCAGCACGAGCGCGACCCGGGGGGTCTGTTCGAGGTGCTCGCGGAAGCGGGAGCCGGGCATGATCAGGGTCTGCATCGGCTCGAGCGCCGAGACCGTCGCCGACCGTGGCCGGCGGTCGATGAAGGCGAGCTCCCCGAGCAGGTCACCGGGGTCGCGGATGCCGAGGATCAACTCGCGTCCCTCCGGTCCGCTGCGGGTCACCTTCACGCGCCCGGCGAGTATCAGGATCAGGCGCTCCTCGGGCTCGCCCTCGAACATGATCACGCTCCCCCGCGGGAAGCTCGTTCGGCGCCCGAGGGCCTCGACAGCCACACGCTCCTCCGGTGTGAGCCGGGAAAGGAAGGTGCCCGCTACGGGTTCCTGGTCAGGGACGTCTGCCATCTATCGGCCCACTGCCGCCGGCTGCTTTCGCGTGCGGTTACCCGTTTCGCTGCACTTCATTCCCCGCCCGATCATGTGCCCCTCGCGGGATGGTACCCGTCGCCGAGGGGGACGAACTCCGCCTGGTCAACCGGCGATCGTGACGAGCCGGCGCCGGGACTCGGCCACCTCGCGCGCGATGCCGCCGGCCGCCGCGGCGCGGGCGACCCTGTCGGCCCGCTCGAGCAGACCCTCGGCGCGGCCCAGCTCCTCGGTCCTGCCGGCAGCGATCAACGACCTCGCCCAGCGGGAGTGGGTGCGCGCGAGCAGCAGCGGCGCCTCGAGCCGGGCCTCCAGCTCGGCGGCTGCCACGAAGTGACGCTCGGCGTCGTCGAAGCGCTCGAGCGTGGCCGCCAGGGCGCCGAGGGCGAAGTCGATCGACCCGTAGACGTGGGCCCCGCTCACGGCGAGCTGCCCCGAGAAGGGCTGGAGGAGGTCGAGGACCGCCTCCGCGGGCCCCGCGGCGCCGAGCAGCGAGCAGGCGTCGGCCCACAGCATCATCACCAGCGACCAGGCCTCGTCGTGGGGGATCGCCCCGAAGTCTTCGGCCAGGGCGAGCTCGTGCGCCTCCCCCGCCCGCTCCCCCTGGATCAGCGTCAGCGCTGCCGCCCCCGCCCGCCAGCCGGAGAGGTTCTGGGCGTCCCCGCCGAGCGCCATCAGCTGATCGGCGAGCTCACCCGCCCGCCCTTCGAAGTAACGGACGTGGAACACGTGCGCGAAGTGGAAGATCGCGGCGTCCGGCTGTGAGGCCGCGGAGCCGAGCTCGAAAGCCTCGGTGGCCACGTCTTCGGCCGCCTTCAACTCGCCGCCGAGCAGCGTCCAGCCGAACTCCATCAGCAGGTGCAGATAGGCGATCCACGGCTCGGGCACCTTCGTGGCGACGCTCCTGAGGGTCTGGAGGCCGAGCTCGACCTGGCGTCGGTCGGCCACCTCGAGGCCCACGAGCATCCTGCGGGCGGACGTCCGCGCCATCAGCCGCGGATCGCCGAGCTCGCCGGCGAGGTCGTTGAGCTCGTCGATCATGCGCCGGCGCTTCTCGAGCGTGTGGGGGGCGACGATCGCTCCCCAGCCGTCGGTCATCGCCCGCGCGAGGGTGGCGGGGTCGCCCCCGGCACGGGCGAGCGCGATCGCTTCCTCGGTGAGCGCTTCGCAACGCTCCAGATGCCCGCCGAACTGCAACTCGGAGGCGAGCAGGGCCAACACCTCCGCGCGGCGCGGGTCGTTCTCCGTGAGGGCCCCCGCCGCCTCCTCCAGCCCGCGCACCCGCTGGGGGTCGACGCCGCCGAAGTTGCTCGCGAAGCCGCGGTTGTTCGCGAGCACCGAACGCACCAGCAGCTCGGCGTCGTCGAGCTCCCGGGCGAGGTCGGTGGCGCGCAACAGCGTTTCGCGGAAGGTCGGATCTCCCGTCTGCCGCTGAGCCTCGCCGAGGCCGATCAACAGCTCGCAGCGCACGGCCGGGGCGGCCCGTGAGCCTGACGGGACGAGCAGTTCGAGCGCCTGTCCGTACCAGCGGATCGCCTCGTCGGGAGCAAGCTGCTGCAGCGCCCGCTCGCCCGCCAGCTGCGCGTAATGGGACGCCTTCGCTGCGTCGATCGTCACGACCGCCGCGGCCCAGTGGGCTGCCAGCTCCCCGAGGCGCTCACCGGGGTCCCCGCCATAGCGCTCCTCGAGCGCCTCCGCGACGCTGCGGTGAAGACGGTTGCGGCGCACGGCCCCGAGGTCCTCGTAGAGCGCGTGCTCGACCAGCGCGTGGGTGAACGCGAGGCCACCGGGGCTCCGCTTGCTCTCCTCGACCAGCGACCCTTTTATGGCCGCGTCCAACGTGTCCATCAGCCGGTCGGGCTCCACCTCGAGTACCGCGGCCAGCAGCTCGAGGTCGAAGTCGCGCCCGATCACGGCGGCGGCGCCGAGGGCATCCTGGGCCTCGGGACCGAGGCGCTCGACCCTGCGGCCGATGACCTCGATGACGCTCTGCGGCAGCCCGAGCTCGGCGAAGTCGTGCGCCAGCCGCCAACGCTCGGCGTCGAGCTGCTCCAGCTCCTGCGACTCGCGCAGGTGGCGGATGACCTCCAACGTGAAGAACGGGTTCCCGGCCGTCTCCTCGGTGATCTGCCGCGCCAGCTCGGGGCCGTCGACCTCGACCCACCCGGCACTGCGCGCGAGCGCGAACGGGCCCTCCTCGCCGGCGGCCTGCAGCAGCGCCAGCACATCCTCCGGGTCCAGGCCGGCGAGCTTCCGGCGCGAGACACTCGGCTCACGATGGAGGTCGGCGAGCACCGGGCTGAGCGGATGCTGACGTGAGAGCTCCGAGTCGCGATAGGTGCCGAGCACCATTGCGCCCACCGGAGCCGCCGACACGACGCTGCGCAGCAGCGACAGCGTCGGGCCGTCCGCCCAGTGGAGGTCGTCCAGCACCACCAACAGCGGGCCCTGCAGGGCGACGTCTTCGATCAGGCCGGCCGCGGCGGCGTACAGCAGGTAGCGCTCGGTCTCGGGGTCGCTCTGGCGCGGCGCCGGGCAGGACGGGACGCGCTCCCGCAGCGCGGGCACGATGCGCGCGAGCTCACCTCCCCGGCCCCTGACGTGCTGTTCGAGGATCGACTCGGGCACGTGTTCCACCAGGTGCCCGAGCGCCTCGAGCCAGGGCTGGTAGGGAACGCCCAGGTCCTCGTCGCAGCGGCCGTAGACGACCGTCGCGCCGCGCGCGTGCAGCTGCAGCGCGAGCTGGGTGGCGAGGCGCGTCTTGCCGACCCCCGCCTCTCCGCTTAGGAGCGCGACCCGCAGCGAGCCCTCGCGCGCGTGCTCCCACAGACCCGTCAGCTCCCCGAGCTCGGTCGCGCGACCGACCAGGTCGACCGGCACGGGGCTGTCGGAGAACGGAGACCGCGACGCCTCGACGAGCCGCTCCGGCAGCGGGATGCCGGTGACGAGCAACGGCTCCCACAGGACCTCGAGCCCCTCCACCGGGTTCAGTCCCTTGAGTTCCAGTAGCCCGAGCGGGCGATAGCCGTGCTTGTCGCGCGAGCCCGCCACCTGCCGCACGATCGAGGTGATCAGGATCTGAGCTCCCTCGGCCAGAGCGCACAAACGGGCCGTCTCAACCGCCGCCGGGCCGAAATAGTCGCCGCGATCGAG
>DATJOU010000112.1:0-3302 GCA_035506775.1 Solirubrobacteraceae bacterium
GGATCAAGGTGCCCGGCGACCCGGACAACGAGGGCGCCGCCAGCACCCCGTTCTCGATCGAAGTGACGCCCTCCCCGGCGGCCGCCCTGCGGACCTTCCCGCCGGAACGGCTGCCGGGAGAAGGTCAGTCCTAGGCCGCCACCGCCCGTGACTGCAGGTGAGCGCCGACCTTGCGCTTGACGCGCTGCAGAGCGTTGTCGACCGTCTTGGTGTCGCAGGAGAGGCGCTCACCGGCCTGCTCGTAGGAGTAGCCGTCGAGGTACAGCGAAAGCACCCGGCTCTCGAGCTCCGAGAGGGCTGAGGACAGGCACCCCACCAGCGAGCGCAGCTCCTCGGAGGAGATCACCTGGTTGACGGGGTCGTGGACGGTCGGCCCCGGGAGCATCTGGTCCAGGGTCGGGACCTCGTCCCCGCTCCCCGCCGGAGTGGAGGAGAACGACACGTACTGGTTCAGCGGGCTGTGCTTGTTGCGGGTCGCCGTCTTGACCGCCGTGATGATCTGGCGGGTGATGCACAGCTCGGCGAAGTTGCGGAAGCTGGACTCGCGGTCGCTGCGGAAGTCCCGGATCGCCTTGTAAAGGCCCACCAGGCCCTCTTGGATGAGGTCCTCGGAGTCCCCTCCGGCGAGGAAGTACGAGGAGGCCTTCAGACGGACGAAGCCGTAATAGCGCCGAACCAGACGGTCGTAGGCGTTCCTGTCCCCCTGCTTCGCCAGGGCGATGAGGAATTCATCCTCAACCTTGGGTTCAGGGTTGTGCGTCTGGGAGATCCTGGCCACGAGCAATTCCTTTCTCCGGCCCGTGTTTACGGGCTGGATCGCTCAGTGGCGCACTCCTCCCCTGGCGCCAGGTGTTATGTGTTTCCTAAGGATGTCTAAACCTTAGGTTCAGCCTTACTTGAGGGTACATTCGCATACTTATGTAGCGTTGTCAAGACTCGCCGAGCGACTTTGCAAGATCTCGTACAAGAGCGCGGCGGCGGCCGCGGCCACCCCGAGGGAACCGATCCGGCCCCGCTGTGGTAGCGCGATCAGCTCATCGCATTCGCCGGCCACCCTTGGCCTCAGCCCTCTGCCCTCGCTGCCGAGCACCAGCACCACCCCCGCACCGGCATAGTCGGGGCGGTCGTAGGGGACCGGGACGCGGTCCCCCTCGCCCCCCGGGGCGCTAGCCCCATAGCACCAGTAGCCGGCCTTGCGGGCGTCGCGAAGCGTGTCGGCCACGTTCCTGACGCGGGCCACGGGCAGGTGCTCGACCGCCCCCGCCGAGGCCTTGCAGACCGCCGGGGTGACCTCGGCGGCCCGGCGCTCGGGAATCAACACCCCGTCGGCCCCGGCGCACTCGGCCGTGCGGCAGATCGAGCCGAGGTTCTGGGGGTCCTGGACCTGGTCGAGCGCCACCAGCAGCCCTCCCGGTGCCGCCAGCAGCTCCCCGGCGCCCACATACGGATACGGGCCCGCCTCGGCACACACGCCCTGGTGCGCTGCGGACCCGCAGCGGTGCTCGACCTCCTCGGCCGAGACCACGCGCGGGGAACGCTCCCGCAGCCATCCCTCGCGGGCGGTGGCGGAGGTGGCCCAGATCTCCCCCACGCTCCCGGCCCGGCGCCCGCGAAGCGCCTCTCGCACCGGGTTGCGCCCGTACACGATCACGCCGGGATCAGCTCCGGCCCCTCCGGCCCGTCGCGCACCTCCCAACCCCGCTCCCGCAGCTGCGCCCGGAAGCGGTCGGCCGCCTCGAAGTCGCGCTCGGCGCGGGCCCGCTCGCGCTCCTCCAGCAGACCGAGGGCCTCGGGGTCGGCGCTGCCGGGGTCGGCGCTCTGCAGGGGCTCGAGCTCGCCCAGACCCAGCACCCCGAGCATCTCTCTCAGGTCCTCCTCACCGACCCCCTCGGCGCGCCGGTTGGCCTCCCTGATCCAGCCGTCCATCGCGGCCAGCGCGGCCGGGGTGTTGAAGTCGTTGGACAGGGCCGCGAAGAACTCGTGCTTGTGGGCGGCCATGTCCGGCGGGCTGGGCTGGCCGGGGGCGAGCCGGCGCAGGGCCTCACGGATCCGCCGCACCCGCCGAGCGGCGTCCTCCAACTGCGCCTCGGAGAAGGCCAGCGGCTGGCGGTAGTGGCCGGAGATGAGGTACATCACCAGCGTCGAGGGCTCGTAACGGGCGAGCAGCTCGTGGAGGGGGGCGATGTTGCCCGCCGACTTGGCCATCTTCTCCCCCGTCAGCTGCACCATCCCGTTGTGCATCCATACCCGTGCGAGCTCCCTGCCGCGGGCGGCCCGGGTCTGGGAGGCCTCGTTCTCGTGGTGGGGGAACAGCAGGTCCGAGCCGCCCCCGTGGATCTCGAAGCCGTCTCCCAGCAGCTGCTCGGCCATCGCCGAGCACTCGATGTGCCACCCCGGGCGGCCGGCTCCCCAGGGTGACTCCCACCACGTGTCCTCGCCCTCCTTGCGGGCCTTCCAGAGGGCGAAGTCGAGCGGGTCCTGCTTGCGCTCGGCCCCCTCCACCCCCTCTCCCTGGTCCATGTCCTCCAGGTGGCGGTGGGAGAGGCTCCCGTACTCGGGATCCGAGCGCACGCGGAAGTAGACGTCGCCGTCGACCGCATACGCGTGGCCGTCCGCGACCAGCGTGGCGATGTAGTCGATGATCGCGTCCATCGTCTCGGAGGCCAGCGGCTCGTGGTCGGGGCGGCCGAGGCCGAGGCCGTCGGTGTCGGCCCGGTAGGCGGCCGTCATGCGTTCGGCGAGGGTGGCGCTCGGTTCACCGGCGGCCACCGCGGCGTCGTAGATCTTGTCGTTGACGTCGGTGACGTTGACCACCAGCGAGACGTCGTAGCCCTCGTGGGCGAGGAAGCGTCGCAGCAGGCTGAAGATCACGAACGGGCGGGCGTTGCCGATGTGGATGCGGCTGTAGACGGTCGGCCCGCAGGCGTAGATCCCAAGCGTTCCCTGCCCGGGGTCCTTCAGCGGGCGCAGCTCGCCGCTGCGGGTGTCGTGGATCACGATCTCGCTCATCCGCCCCCGCCCCCTGCGCCGGGGATCGGGGCGACGGTGGCCACCGCCAGCGCCGCCACCCCTTCCCCGGAGCCCACGAAGCCCATCCCCTCAGAGGTCGTGGCCTTCACGTTGACCCTCCCTCCGTTCAGCCCGAGGGCCTCTCCGAGGCGGCTGGCGATCCGCTCTCGGTGGGGAGACAGCGGGGGGGCCTCCATGATCACCGTGCAGTCCACGTTCACCGGGCCCAGCTCACGCTCGGCCAGCAGCCCCACCACCGCCCGCAGCAGCTCGATCGAGTCCGCCCCCCGCCA
>DATJOU010000113.1:0-14341 GCA_035506775.1 Solirubrobacteraceae bacterium
CGGGCTCGCCCGGCGCGAGCGCGGCGCGAGGGTTGGCTTCGTAATGCGACGGCTGGATCTCCAGCGCGAGCTCGATGCGCCTGACGCGCTCGAAGGTGCGCTGCGTCATCACCCGCTGCGCCGCCAGCAGGTCGCCGATCACGCCCAGCGCCCAGAGCACGACCGCGGCGATGAACAGCACCGCGCCGAGGATCAACGACTGCACGTGGCCCTTGCCGCTGCCTTCCGCGTAGGCGACGACGAAGCGGATCCAGACGGCCACCGCCGCCAGGCCGATCACCAGCGACAGGCTCCAGAACACCCGCAGCGGCTCGTACTGCGCGTAGATGCGGAAGATCGACACCGCGTTGCGGCGCACGTAGGCGCCCATCGAGGGGAACAGCCGCGACTCGCGCGTCTTCGGGTTGGTGCGCACGGGCACGTGGTCGACGGCCACCAGCAGCTTGCCCGCCTGGATGATCGTCTCCAGCGTGTAGGTGAAGCGCGACACGACCATCATCTGGATCGCGGCCTCGCGGTTGTAGGCGCGGAAGCCCGAGGTCGTGTCGGGGACCGAGGTCGAGGAGGCCTGGCGCACCACCCACGAGCCGAGCCGCTGGAGCGTCTTCTTGACGGCCGAGAAGTGCTCGATCCCCGCCACCTGGCGGTCACCCACGACCATGTCGGCGCGGCCGCTGACGATCGGCTCGACGAGCCTGGGGATGTCCGCCCCGCAGTATTGGTTGTCCGCGTCGGTGTTGACGATCACGTCCGCCCCCAGCTTCAGCGCCGTGTCGATGCCCGCCTGGAAGGCTGCCGCGAGCCCCTTGTTGTTGGTCAGCCGCACGAGGTGCTCGACGCCGAGCGAGCGCGCGACCTCGACGGTACGGTCGCTGGAGCCGTCGTCGATGATCAGCCGCTCGACCTCGTCGAAGCCCGGCACCTCGCGTGGGAGGTCCGCGAGCGTCTGGGGAAGTTGCTCGGCCTCGTTGAAGCAGGGAATCTGGATGATCAGCTTCATCGCTCGGGCGATTTGCCTAGACTTGCCCTCACGCAGTATCCCAAAGCGCAGGACGTGGTCTTCGCGCTTCGTCACCGCGCCGCCGCCCCCTGGCGCGGGTGAGGCCAGATGGAGAGCGCGACGCCCACCCGGGTCCGCCCGGGCCCGATGAGCCCGGCAGCGCTGCGTGCGGGGGTGCTCTCGTCTCCCGCCCGGATCGCCTTCGCGCTGATGTGCGTGGCCGCGCTCGTCGGCTACCTGGCGTTCCCCACCTACCCGACCTACGACTCCTTCTACGCCCTGCTGTGGGGCCGCGACCTGCTGCACGGGCACCTGCCCGACTTCCAGGTCTACCGGGCCCCGACCGAGCACCCGCTGGCGATCGCCTTCGGGATGCTGTGCTCGATCTTCGGGCAGGGGGGCGCCCGCCTGATGGTGCTCGGATCGATCGCCTCGTTCGTGGCCGCCGTGGCCGGGATCTACCGTGCCGGGCGGATCGCCTTCGGGCCGCTCGTGGGGGCGATCGCGGCGCTGCTGCTGCTGAGCCGCTTCTTCGTCGAGAACCTGGCCGCACAGGGCTACCTCGACGTGTCCTATCTGGCCCTGATCCTGTGGGCGCTCGCGCTGGAGCTGGAACGGCCCCGGCGGGGGACCCCCGTGTTCGTGCTGCTGGCGGGGGCGGGGCTGCTGCGTCCCGACGCGTGGATCCTCAGCGGCGCGTACTGGCTGTGGTGCTGCTGGCCGGGGCTGCGCTCCCGGGGAGCCGCACCCGGCGGCCCGAGCATGCGGCGGATGGGGGCCTACCTCGCCCTGGCGGCCAGCGCCCCGCTGCTGTGGGTGGCCTTCGACGGGATCGTCACCGGCAACCCGCTCTACTCGCTGACCGCCACCGGTGCCCTGGCCCAGGAACTGGAACGCACCCAGGGCTTCTCCGCGGTGCTGGGCTCGGTGTGGAGTTACAGCGTCCGCATCGACCACCTCCCGGTCGTCCTCGGAGCGATCGCGGGGGTGGGGCTGGCGGTGCTGCTGGCCCCCCGGCGGGCGCTGGTGCCGCTGGCCGCGCTGGTGCTGCTGTACGCCGTGTACGTGCTCGAGGGCGCCGGCGGGGCGTCGGTCATCGACCGCTACCTGACGGGCGCCGCGACGGTGGCGCTGGTGTTCTGCGCGGTCGCGGTCGGGGGCTGGTGGATGCTCGAGCCCGGGACGGCGCTACGCCGGGGCTGGATCGCCTTCGCGGTCGTGCTCGTGATCTACGGGGCGGTGTCGGCGGTAAGCACGATCAGCCTCACGAACCTGCGCACGACGCTGGCCGAGCACGAGGACTTCCACCAAGGGCTGGCGGTGGCGCTGCACAACCCGCGGGTGGCGGCGGCGCTGCGGCGCTGCCCGCTGTTGTCGCTGCCGAACAACAAGCTGATCCCCGACGCCCGCTGGATCCTCGACAGCGTCGGCCAGAGCAACATCGTCGCCCGCAGCCAGGCCCGCGCCGACGCCGACCGGGGCGCCGGCGGGCTATCGGAGCGGCTGAAGCGGGGCAGCGTGGCCGTCTACCCGCTGGGGAGCGCGGTGTTCTCGGAGGCGATCGTGGACGTCGGGGACGATCCCCTCGACCAGGTGCCACCGAAGGACTTCCGTCGCGTCTACACGAGCCGCTACTACGCCGTGTATGCAAACTGCTGAGCCCGCCGGTGCCGGCGCCGGTGCCGGCCCCGACGCCCGGGCCGGCGCCGGGGCCCCGGCCGCCGAGGACGCGGGCACGGGCTCACGGGTCCTGACGGGGGCCCGGCTGGCCGCCTGGGGGGCGCTGGCGGTGGTGCTCGCGGGCGGGCTGGCGCTGCGGCTGTGGGGCTACCGCTCGGGGCTCCCGTTCGTGTTCAACATCGACGAAGCCGACCACTTCGTCCCGCGGGCCGTGCGGATGTTCAGCGAGGGGACGCTCAACCCCCACTACTTCGCCAACCCGCCGGCCTTCACGTACGTGCTCCACTTCCTGTTCGCGGTCGCCTACGGGGGCGGGAG
This sequence comes from Solirubrobacteraceae bacterium, assembly GCA_035506775.1. Classification (GTDB taxonomy): domain Bacteria; phylum Actinomycetota; class Thermoleophilia; order Solirubrobacterales; family Solirubrobacteraceae; genus Palsa-744. The sequence continues at coordinate 2,999 of DATJOU010000113.1, forward strand.
CGGGGTCGTCCGCCACTTCCAGCACGACCCCGCGGCCGTCTACGAACTCTCCCGCATCGCGGCGGCGGTCCTCGGCACGCTCGCCCTGTGGCTGCTGTACCTCACCGGCGCGCGCCTGATCGGGCGGGCGGCCGGGCTGCTGGCGGCGGCCATCGAGGCGGTGGCCTTCCTGCCGGTCGCCTACTCCCATCTCGCCCTCAACGACGTTCCCACGCTGGCGCCGCTGACGGCCTCGCTGCTGGGGACCGCGGGGGTGCTCAGGAAAGGAAGGGTCCGCGACTACCTGCTGGCGGGCGCCGGCCTGGGGCTGGCGTGCGCCACCAAGTACACCGCCGGGATCGTGCTCGTGCCGCTGCTGGCGGCCGCGGCGCTGCGCCTGCGGGGCCCCGGGGCGGACTCGGGGAAGCGGATGCTGGCGGGCCTGCTGGCCGCCGCGCTGGCGGCGGCGGCGCTGTTCGTGCTCGCCAACCCGTACTCGGTGCTCGACACACACGCCTTCCACGCCGAACTCGCCCGGCAGTCGAGCCAGGCGTCCGAATCGCAGGGCAAGCTCGGGGCGACCCACGAGGGGGGCGTCCTGTACTACCTGTGGACGTTCACCTGGGGTCTCGGCTGGGTGCCGGCGCTGGCGGCGCTCGCCGGGCTGGTGCTGGTGTGGCGGCGCGAGGCCGCACTCGGCTGGGTGTTGGTGCCGGCACCGCTGCTGTTCCTCGCCTTCATGGGGCTGCAGGGGCGCTACTTCGGGCGCTACCTGCTGCCGATCTTCCCGATCGCGTGCCTGCTGGCGGCGGTCACCGTGGCGATGCTGGTCGGGGCCATCGGGGGCAACAACCGTGCCGTGCGCTGGGCCGCCGCGGCGATCGTGTGCGCGGGCGTGCTGGCCCAGGGCCTCGTCCACAGCCTCCACACGGGCTCCGCGATGGCCCGCCCCGACACCCGCAACCTGACGCGGTCGTGGATGCTGTCCCACATCCCCGCCAGGTCGCGGATCGTGGCCGAGCCCGTCTCGCCCAACGACTGGGCCGACGAGCTGACGGGCTCCGCCGCGGGCTCCCGGCGCTGGAACAAGTACCCCTCGGAGGTGGCGCGCATCGACGCCCACGGCCACCTCACCTCTCGTACCCACGAGATCGGGGTGGAGAGCTACGAGACCACGCTGGCTCCGTCGCTGCTCGGCTACTACACGGCCAACCACTACTGCTGGGTGGTGACCGGCTCGACCCAGTCCGGCCGCGCCTACGCCGACCCCAAGGAAGTGCCGCTCGCGATCGCCTACTACCACGCCCTCGAACGAGACGGCGAAGTCGTGTTCCGCGCCTCCCCCTACTCCTCCGGCGCCAAGCCCGTCAAGTTCGACTTCGACTGGAGCTTCGACTACTACCCGCTCGCCTACCACCGCCCGGGGCCGGTGATGACCGTGTACCGCCTGCACGGCGGTCTCTGCGGCCCGAAGCCGCGGCCGGCGCGCACCTAGGGTTATCCTCGGTGTTCGATGCCGAGCTGCACCGACACCGACAAGGTCTTCCTTTCACGGGCGATCGAGCTCGCGGGCAACGGCACCGGCGCCGTCAAGCCCAATCCCGTCGTCGGCGCCGTGGTGGTCCGTGACGGCGAGGTCCTGGGTGAGGGCTGGCACCGCGAATACGGGGGCATGCACGCCGAGGTCAACGCGATCGAGGCCTGTGGCCTGGAGGACCTCTCGAACGCCACCCTGTACGTGTCGCTGGAGCCGTGCTGCCACGAGGGCAAGCCGCCGCCCTGCACCGACGCGATCCTCGGCGCCGGCATCGGCCGCGTGGTGGTCGCCTCCGACGACCCCACCGAGAAGGCCTCCGGGCGCGGGCTGGGGATCCTCCGCGACGAGGGCGTCGAGGTCGTGGTGGCCGACGGCGAGCTGGCGGCCAGCGCCAGGCTCCTGAACCAGGCCTTCCGCAAGCACGCCCGCGTCGGGCGCCCGTGGGTGCTGTTCAAGTCCGCCATGACGCTCGACGGCAAGGTCGCCACCCGCAGCGGCGACTCGAAGTGGATCTCCGGCGAACAGAGCCGCCTGCTGGCCCACCGCTGGCGGGCCTCGGTGGACGCCGTGATCGTGGGCATCGGCACGGCGCTCGCAGACGACCCGCAGCTCACCGCCCGCCCCGACGGCCTCGAGGCGGAGGCGGCGCTGCAGCCCAGGCGGGTCGTGTTCGACTCGCTGGCGCGGCTGTCGCCGGCCTCCCAGCTGGTCGCGGCCGCCGACACGGTGCCGCTGACCGTGATCGTGTCGCGGGCCGCCGCCCGCGCCGACACCGACGCGCTGGAAGCGGCCGGGGCGCAGGTGCTCGTCGCCACCGGCGAAAACGAGCCCGCCCGCGTGCGGGCAGCGCTGGACCAGCTCGGCTCCGAGGGCATCAGCTCGGTGCTGCTCGAGGGCGGGCCCCACCTCGCGGGCGCGTTCCTCGACGCCGGCGAGATCGACGAAATCCGGCTCTTCCTGGCGCCGCTGCTGCTCGGCGGCAGCTCGGCCCGCGACCCACTCGAGGGGGAAGGCGTGGAGCGGATCTCCGAGGCCGTTCGGCCGCTGGCCTTCGACTGGGAGAACGTCGGCGGGGACCTGCTGATCTCCGCCCGGCTGCGCGAGTGGTGACGCGCACGGGCGCCGAGGATCGATGTTCACGGGACTGGTGAGCGAGTTGGGCACGGTCGAGTCGATCGAGCGTGACGAGCGCGGCGCCATGCTGCACGTCGCGGCAGGCCTCGCCGGGGAGCTCGGCGAGGGTGACTCGGTGGCCGTCAACGGCGTCTGCCTGACCGCCACCCGGGTCTCACCGCGGGGCTTCGACACGCAGGCGATGAACGAGACGCTGCGGCGCAGCTCGCTGGACTCGCTGGAGTCCGGCTCGCGGGTCAACCTGGAGCTGCCGCTGCGGGCCGGCGACCGGCTCGGCGGGCACGTCGTGCAGGGACACGTGGACGGCACCGCGACCGTGAGGGCGCTGCACGAGGAGGGCTTCTCGCGGGTGCTCGAGCTCGGGTGCGCCCCGGGGCTGCTGCGCTACGTGGTGCTGAAGGGGTCGATCGCGGTGGACGGGGTGAGCCTCACCGTCAGCGCGCTCGGGGAGGACGGGTTCTCGGTCTCGCTGATCCCCGAGACGCTGACGCGCACCACGCTCGGCACGGTCGCCGAGGGCGACTGCGTGAACGTCGAGGTGGACGTGCTCGCCAAGCATCTTGAGCGTCTGACGGCGGTGAGAGCGTGAGCGTCCCCGGCACTGCCACGCCGTTCGCCACCATCGAGCAGGCGATCGAGGACATCCGCCGCGGGCGGATGGTGGTCGTGTGCGACGACGAGGACCGCGAGAACGAGGGCGACCTGACGCTCGCCGCCCAGTTCGCCACCCCGGAGGCGATCAACTTCATGGCCAAGGAGGGACGCGGCCTGATCTGCCTGTCGTTGACCCCCGAGCGCTGCGACGAGCTCGGGCTGGACCTGATGGCGGCCAAGAACGAGTCACCCTTCGAAACCCCCTTCACGGTCTCGATCGAGGCCCGCGAGGGGGTCACCACGGGGATCTCGGCCCACGACCGGGCCCACACGATCCAGGTCGCGATCGACCCCGAGAGCCGCCCGCGCGACCTCGTCCAGCCGGGCCACGTGTTCCCGCTCAAGAGCCGCCCCGGAGGGGTGCTGGAGCGGGCCGGCCAGACCGAGGCGGCGGTCGACCTGGCGCGCCTGGCGGGGCTCAACCCGGCCGGGGTGATCTGCGAGGTGATGAACGACGACGGCACCATGGCCCGGGTCCCGGACCTGGTCGAGTACTGCGCCCGGCACGGCCTCAGCATGATCACGGTCGCCGACCTGATCGCCTACCGGCGCCGCAACGACAAGCTCGTCGAACGCGTCGTCGAGACGCGCCTGCCGACCACCTTCGGCGAGTTCCAGGCGATCGGCTACCGCTCGCTGGTGGACGACAAGCACCACGTCGCGCTCGTCAAGGGGGACGTTGCCGGCGAGCCCGACGTGCTGGTGCGGGTCCACTCGGAGTGCCTCACCGGCGACGTCTTCCACTCGCTGCGCTGCGACTGCGGGGAGCAGCTCGAATCGGCCCTCTCGATGATCGAGCGGGAGGGGAAAGGCGTGCTCCTGTATCTCTCCCAGGAGGGCCGCGGGATCGGTCTGCTGAACAAGCTCCGCGCCTACCGCCTCCAGGAGGAGGGCCTCGACACCGTCGAGGCGAACGAGCGCCTCGGCCTGCCCGCGGACCTTCGCGACTACGGGATCGGGGCCCAGATCCTCGTCGACCTCGGCCTCGGGTCGATCCAGATCCTCACCAACAACCCGAAGAAGATCCGCGGCCTGGAGGGGTACGGGCTTTCCGTCAGCGGCCAGCTCCCGATCGAGCACGCTCCCAACGAGCACAACAAGGAGTACCTCCGCACCAAGGCCCAGCGCATGGGCCACACCCTCCACCACCAGGGTCTGAACCTCGACGAGCAGCTGCTGCACGAACGCGCCCGCGAGCGCGAGCAGCGGTGAGCGAGCGCTACGCGATAGCCGTCGGCCGCTTCTACGAGGAGCTGTCGGCGCGGCTGGAGGCCGGGGCCCGGAGCGCCTTCGAGGAGGCGGGGGTGACCGACGTGGCGGTGCTCGAAGTGCCGGGCGCGTTCGAGCTGCCGCTGGCCGCCCGCTACGCCGCCCGCAGCGAACGCTTCGCCGGGGTGGCTTGCCTGGGGGCGGTGATCCGCGGGGAGACCGACCACTACCGGTTCGTTTGCGAACAGGCGGCCGCCGGCATCATGAGCGTGCAGCTGGAGACCGGCGTCCCGTGCGCCTTCGGGGTCCTCACCTGCGAGACCATGGAGCAGGCGCTCGCCAGGGCCGGCGGCGGCAAGCGCGACCAGGGCCGTCACGCCGCCGAGACCGTGATGCGGATGGCATCGCTGCGGGGCGAGCTCGCGAGCCTCTAGACTGCCCCGGATGGCAAAGGTGTGTCACAGCTGCGGGAAGGGCCCGGCCTTCGGCCAGAGCCGCAGCCACTCGATGGTCGCCACCAAGCGCCGCTTCGACCCGAACCTGCAGAAGGTCCGGATCCTGGTGGGCGGGGCCCCGCGGCGCGTGTACGTGTGCACCCGCTGTCTCAAAGCGGGCAAGGTCACGAAGGCCGCCTAGACCGGCGACGGTCACCCGAAGGTGATAGAGGTGTCGGGCGTGACCGACACCAACCTGGTCCGTTTTCGGGCCGCCGTCGCAGGTGCGCTGGCGCACCTGGAGTCCCGCCGGCAGGAGGTCAACGACCTGAACGTGTTCCCGGTCGCCGACGGTGACACCGGCGACAACATGGCGCTGACGCTGCGCGCCGTGCTCGAGGAGCTGGACCGCCTGCAGGCCGAAAACGAGCACCGCACGCTGGACGAGATCGGGCGCGAGGAGATCGTGCACTCGGTCGCGCGGGCGGCGCTGCTGGGCGCCCGGGGCAATTCCGGCGTGATCCTCTCGCAGCTGATCAGGGGCGCGGCCGAGGAGCTGGTGAGCCGCCCCGGGCAGCTCGTGGACGCGACCCTGATCGGGGCCGCCCTGGCACGGGCCGCCGACCGGGCCTACTCGTCCGTCCGGGAGCCCGCCGAGGGCACGATCCTGACCGTCGCCCGCGAGATGGCGCACAGGATCGCCACCGACCTGGCGCACACCAGCGAGAACCCCCGCCTGGAGCAGGGAACGGCGCCGGCGACCCAGGACGCGATGATCGCGCAAGCGCTCGAACACGCGGTGGCCACGGGGGAGGAATCGGTCAAGCGCGGGCCCCAGCTGCTCGCCGCGCTGCGCGACGCGGGTGTTGTGGACGCCGGCGGGTACGGGCTCACGATCATGTTCGCCGGGGTCGTTGCCGCGCTCCGCGGGGAGGACCCGCCGCCCCTCGATCACCATCGCCCGGCCCGCATCACCCACCCCCAGCACACCTCGGGCACGTACCGCTTCTGCACCAACTTCGCCGTCACCGGGAGCGGCCTGCAGGCCGACAGCTACAGCGGGGCGCTCGAACAGCTCGGGGACTCCGTGCTGGTGGTGGGGGACGAGAGCACGATCAAGGTCCACCTCCACACCGACGACCCCGAGCGCGCCACGGCGGTGTTCGACGAGATCGGGGAGGTCTCCCGCCTCGACGTGGCCGACATGCGGGTGCAGGTCGCCGAGCGCGACTCGCGGGTGGCGACCGAGCCCCATCCGCAGGGCGCCAACGGCACCCACGGGCCGCCCGGGACCGGCGCCGGCCGGCACCCCGGTGGTCGCGGCGGCGAACCGGCCGTTCGCTGCGGGGCCGTGGCCGTCGCCAACGGCGACGGGGTCCGTGCGTTGTTCCAGGAGCTCGGTGTGCACACCGTCGACGGTGGGGCGACGATGAACCCTTCGACCTACGACCTGCTCGCCGGCGTCCACGCGGTGCCGGCCGAGGAGGTCGTGCTGATGCCCAACAGCCCGAACGTGATCATGGCCGCCCAGCACGCCGCCCAGCTGTCGGACAAGGAAGTGCTGGTGGCGCCGACGACCAGCCAGCAGGCCGGGCTGGTGGCTGCGCTCGCGCTCGCGCCCACGCGTTCGGTGGAGGAGAACGCCGGCTCGATCGCCCAGGCGCTCTCGCGGGTGCGCACCGGAGCCGTCGCGCCGGCCGCCCGCGATGACGCCCACGGGCGCTTCAAGCGGGGCGAAGCGGTCGGTTTCGTCCAGGACGAGGTGCTGGTGTGGGGAGACGCAGAGCAGACGCTGCGGGCGGTGCTCGCGGAGCTGTCCCGTCCGGTCCGGGACGGTCCCTCGCCCGAGCTGATCAGCGTGCTGGCCGGCGAGGACGCCCCGTTCGCGCTGCGGGAGCTCGAGCCGATGCTCAACGGCGGGGTCGAGCTCGAGCTGCGTGACGGGGGTCAGGCGGCCTACTGGTGGCTGCTGGCCGCCGAGTAGCCCCACCGCCTGACGCCGCCGCCGCCGGGCTCATCATCTGCGACCAGATGCACCCTCCGGCCGCACGCGCGTTCTCGTCCGGTGAGCCGCTCGCCCGTGAGCGGCTGCTGGGGGCACCCGTGCGGTGGCCGCGGCCGTCGCGGCTGCAGGCTCCCCTGCGGCTGCCGGGCAAGCGGATGGCGGCCGGGGCCAGGACGCTCGGGCTGGACACCGTCGGGGACCTCCTCCAACACCTCCCGAGCGACAGCCGCGAGTCGCGCACGCTGGCGGAGCTGCGGGCCGGCGAGCCGGCGACGGTGGAGGTGGTGGTGCGCTCGATCTCGGCCCGGCCGGTCCGTCGCCGGGGGATGCGTCCGCTGGTCGAGGCGCGGGTCGCCGACGCCGGCGGCTCGGTGCGGGCCCGCTTCTTCAACCAGCCGTGGCTCGTCGAGCGCTACCCGCCGGGCACGAGGCTCCTGCTGCACGGCAAGCCCGACGGGCGTGGGGGCTTCGGCGTCTCCCACCACGCCCTGGCGGCGGGGCCTGCGGCCGGGGGCGCGGGTGCGCCGGCCGGCGAGAGCGGCGGCCGCATCGGCGCGGTCGTGCCGGCGGGCGAGGCCGCCGAGGGCGGAACGGCCACCGTCGCTCACTACCCCGCCACCGAGGGGCTCAGCTCGACCCAGATCCTGACGCTGGTGAGGGGCGCCCGGGCCTCGCTAGGGGACTTCCCGGAGCTGCTCCCGGCGGCCGTTCGGGCCGGCTGCGAGCTGCCGGACAAGCCCGCCGCACTGACGGCGGCCCACTTCGCCGAGGACCAGGACGAGCGCGAGCGGGCACGGCGACGGCTGGCATTCGAGGAGCTGCTCGCCACCCAGCTGCTGTTCCTGCGCCGTCGCGCCCGCCGGCGCAGCCGCAGCGGCGCGATCGCGCTCGCCGAGCCGCCCCGGCTGACGGAGCGGTGGTTGGCGAGCGGGCTGCCGTTCGCACTCACCGGCGACCAGCGCCACGCCATCGAGGAGATCGCCGGCGACCTGGGGCGGACGGCTCCGATGCAGAGGCTGCTGATGGGAGAGGTCGGCAGCGGAAAGACGGTGGTCGCGCGGCACGCGATGCTGCGCGCGGTCGAGCACGGCGCCCAGGCGGCGATGATGGCGCCCACCGAGACGCTGGCCGAGCAGCACTTCGCGACCATCCAGCAGCTGCTCGGCTCCGAGCCGGTGTCGGTGGCGCTGCTGACCGGCTCCACACCGGGACGCAGGCGCAGCGAGATCCTGGCCCGGCTGGCGGGCGGGGAGCTGTCGCTGGTGGTGGGGACCCACGCCCTGATCGAGCCCGACGTGCGTTTCGCCGAACTCGCGGTGGCGGTGGTGGACGAGCAACACCGCTTCGGGGTGCGCCAGCGGACGGCGCTGAGCGAGCGTCCGGGACGGCCTCCCGCCCACACGCTGCACATGACCGCCACCCCGATCCCGCGCACGCTGGCGCTGGCCCGTTACGGCGACCTCGACACCACGCTGCTGCGCGAACGTCCCGCCGGGCGCCCACCGGTGCGCACGTCGCTGGCCTTCGGCGAGCAGGAGCGAGCGGCGGCCTACGAGGAGCTGCGCGAGCAGCTGCGCGCGGGACGCCAGGCGTACGTCGTGTGCCCCCTGATCGAGGAGGGGGAGCCGGTGCCGGGCACAACGCCGCCCGCGGCCGGCGAGGAACTGCGCGCCGCCCGCAGCGAGCTGGTGCGGCTCTCCGGCGGAGAGCTGGCCGACTTCGGGCTGGTGCTGCTGCACGGGGGCATGCGCCCGCGCGAGAAGCAGGAGGCGATGGCGGCCTTCGCCTCCGGCGCCGCCGACGTGCTGATCGCGACGACGGTGATCGAGGTCGGCATCGACGTCCCCAACGCCGCCGTGATGCTGATCGAGAACGCCGAGCGCTTCGGTATCTCCCAGCTGCACCAGCTCCGGGGCCGGGTGGGCCGCGGCGAGCACCCCTCGCTGTGCTGCCTGATGGGCCCCTCCTCGGCCCGCCGCTCGGCCCGCCTGCGGGCGCTGGCCGAGTACTCCGACGGCTTCCGCCTGGCCGAGATCGACCTGCGCCTGCGCAGCGAGGGCGAGCTCGTCGGCACGCGCCAGTCCGGTCTCGGCAGCTATCGCTTCGCGCGGCTCCCCGAGGACGAGCGGCTGCTCGAGCTGGCCAGGCGCCACGGCGAGCGCATGACCGCAGAGGACCCTGAGCTGAGCGCCCCCGAGCACGCGCTGCTGGGGGCCTGGCTGGCGGCCGGGGGCGAGCTGGAGGAACCGCTGGCGGCGTAGGTGGTCCGGTGCGGGTGATCGCGGGCAGCCTCGGCGGGCGGCGCTTCAAGGCTCCGCCGGGGAGGACCACCAGGCCGACCTCCGACCGCGTCCGGGAGGCGCTGTTCGCGATGCTGGGAGAGATCGAGGGGGACCGCGTGATGGACCTGTTCGCGGGCAGTGGGGCGCTCGGGATCGAGGCCCTCTCACGCGGCGCCCTGACGGCCGTGTTCGTCGAGCGCGACGCCCGTGCCGCCCGTGTCCTGGCCGAGAACCTTTCGCTCCTGGGGCTGGGCGAGGACCGCGCCGAGATCCGCCGCGGAGAGGCGCTGACGGCCCTCGGGAGGGCCCGCGAGCGCCAAGAGACATACGATCTGCTGCTGATCGACCCCCCGTACCAGATGGCCGGCGAGATGCGTGAGGTGCTTGCCGAGATCGTTCCCCCACTGCTCTCCAGCGGCGCACGGGTGGCGATCGAGAGCGACCGCCGTACGCCGCTGCAGCTCGGCCTCGAGGTGGAGCGCGAAAGGCGCTACGGGGACACTTGCATAACAATTCACCGCCATCCATGAACACCGAGTCCCGCAGCACCGCCGTCGTACCCGGCTCCTACGACCCCGTCACCAACGGTCACCTCGACGTGATCCGGCGTGCCGCCAACCTCTACGACGAGGTCGTGGTGGCGGTCGTCAACCGCTCCGTACGCAAGAGCGGAGCCCTGTTCGGGATCGACGAGCGGGTGGGCTTCATCACCGGGGCCCTGGCGGGCGTGGAGGGCATTCGGGTGGAGCCGTTCTCCACTCTGGTGGTGGATTTCGCCCGCAGCGTGGGGGCCCGCGCGATCGTCAAGGGGCTGCGCGCGATCTCGGACTTCGAGTACGAGCTGGAGATGAACCAGCTCAACCGCCGGCAGGACCCGGGGATCGAGTCCGTCTACCTGATGGCCAGCCCCCAGTACAGTTTCCTGTCATCGAGTGGCGTAAAGGAGCTGGCGACCTTCGGGGGCCGAATAGACGATCTGGTGCCGGACGAGGTTGCTCGCCGGCTGCAGGAGGAGCTGAGACGGTGAAGAATGCAGTGGTACCCACGGAGGTGACCCGCTAGTGGATGTTCTGGTGCTCATAGACAAGCTGGATGACCTGGTGCACAACGCCAAGACGATCCCGCTGAGCGACTCCGTGCGCGTCGACAAGGAGGAGATCTACGACATCCTCGACCAGATGCGCGCCACCATCCCCGAGGAGATCAAGCAGGCGCGCTGGATCGTCAAGGAGCGCCAGGAGATGCTCGCCGAGGCCAAGAAGGAGGCCGAGCGGATCATCAAGGAGGCCCGCGAGCGCCAGGAGCGGCTGGTCGGCGAGGAGGAGATCACCAAGCAGGCCGAGCGCGGGGCCGAGGACATCATCGAGGACGCCAGGGCCCGCGAGCGCGAGATCAGGCTCGGCGCCGAGGACTACGCTGACGAGATCCTGAACACGCTGGAGATCAACCTCTCCAAGTTCATCGCCGCCGTCCAGCGGGGCCGGGAGCGCCTCCAGGGCAAGGAGGAGCCGGCGGAAGTCGGCTAGGCGCGCCGACCGCCGGCCCGGGCGCGAGGCGGCGGAGACGGCGGCGGGATAGCGTCCCACCCGTGGACTCCCGCGCGATGACACAACGGCTGAAGGCGGCGAAGGTGCTGCTCGACACCGGCATGTTCGCGCCCACCCGCCCGTCCCGGGCGATCCGCTCGATGGGCGTGATGCGGCGCTGGGGGCTGACACCCGCGGCCGCTTACGGCAGCGTGGCGGCCCGTTATCCCGACCGCGCCGCGCTGGTGGACGAGCGTGGCGTGATCACCTTCGAGCAGCTCGACCGGCGCACCAACGCCATCGCCCGTGGGCTCCAGCGGGCCGGCGTCAAGGAAGGTGACGGTGTCGCGATCATGGCCCGCAACCACCGCGGCTTCGTCGAGGCCACGGCCGCGGCGGCGAAGCTGGGCGCCGGCGCGCTGTATCTGAACACCGCCTTCGCCGGGCCCCAGATCGCCGACGTGATCGCCCGCGAGGACCCGGTGGCAGTGATCTACGACGAGGAGTTCACGGGGCTGGTGGGCGACGGCGCCCGCGACCGCACACGGCTGCTGTCGTGGCGCGATGCGGACGGCGGCGGCGG
>DATJOU010000114.1:0-6342 GCA_035506775.1 Solirubrobacteraceae bacterium
GGGGGGTCAACGGGGCCGAACAGATGGCCGCCGGCTTCACCAGCGCCTACGAGAACAGCCCCATGACCGCCCAGGGGGTGACGGGCGTCCGCGAGGTCCGCAGCGGGTTCAAATTCAGCCTCGCGGTGATGGGCGACTGCACGCTCGAGGCGTGGGGCACGAACAACAAGGCCGAGCTCGGGGACGGAACCCAGCAGAACCGAAACCACCCCGTCCCCGTCGTGGGCCTCAGCGACGTCAAGGAAGTCGCGATCGGCAACGCCCACGCGATGGCGCTCCTCTACGACGGCAGCGTGTGGACCTGGGGTGCTTCGGAATTCGGAGAGCGGGGCAACCACGAAAAGGGCTTCGAACGGGTGGCTCGCAACAACGAACCGCAGTACTTCGTGCCACGCGACCGCCCGGCCCAGGTACCGGGCCTGACGGGCGTCGAGCAGATCGCGTCCGGGGGCACGCGCGACTACGCGCTGCTCGACGACGGCGAAGTGGTGGCCTGGGGCGACGACCGCGGCGGGAACCTCGGGGTCCAGGAGAGCGGCGAAGGCGAAAAGTGCCTCGGTGAAATCCACGCCATCACGCCGATCCCGTGCAGCACGATCCCCCGTGCCGTGGTGGTCTCGCCCGGCATCCCCCTGACCGGCGTCGAACGCATCGGAGCGGGCGTCGAATCGGCCTACGCGGTGCGAGCCGGGGGCGAGGAAGTGATGTCGTGGGGGGAAAACGGCCGTGGCCAGCTCGGCGACGGCAACACCAGTCCGAGCCCCTCCCCGGTGCGGGCGGACCTCGAACCGGGCTCACCAGTGGTGGAAATCGCGGGCGGGACGGCGCACGTGCTGGCTCGCCTGCAGAACGGGCAGGTCTACGCGTGGGGAGCGGACGGCGCGGGCCAGCTCGGCTTCGAAGCCGGTCGCGAACCGTGGGAACAGTGCGGTGAAGGAGGGGCGTGCAGCAGCGTCCCCCAGCAGGTGTATGCGCTCAGCCACGTGGTGCAGGTGGCCCCAGCCGAAAACGTGAGCCTCGTGCTCGAGGAACGGGCTGACGCCACCAGGGTGATCTACTCGTTCGGGTCCACCGGTCACGACGAATTGTTCGGGCTCGGGAACGTGCCCTACGAAACGACCTCCACCCCGACCCCGATCACGAGCATCGGGCCGGTCCGTTCGATCGGCGTCAGCCTGACCACGGCCGTGGCGCTGCTCGAACACGAGCCGGGGCGCCCCCCGGTGCTCGATGCCGTCCCCGAACAGGAGGGACTGCACGTCACCTGGAACGTGTCCTCGACCAACTACAAGCTGCGCTACCGCCCGGCCGGGACGCGCGAATTCAGCGTCCCCGAAGAAGGGCACTGCCACGCCCCCTGCGAAGTCACGCTCACCGGGCTGAGACCCGAACCGTACGAAGTCACCCTCAAGACCCCGGAAGGCAGGGAAGGGCGCGAAAAGATCCGCCGCGTCAAACGCACCCCCCTGCCCGCGTCGGGGGCCCCCGTGAACACCGCACCGCCCACCGTCACCGGCGCGCCCGCGACCGAAACGGGCAAACTGCAGGAGGGTCAGAAGCTGACGGCGAACCCGGGCGAATGGACCAACCACCCGGCCTCGTTCAGCTACACCTGGCTGCGCTGCGACGGCCTCGGCGAAGACGGCTCGGGCGAAGAAGAGGGGACCGAATGCGAACCGATCACAAGCGGCCCGCAGGAAACCCCCGTCACCTCGAGCACCTATGAACCCGGGCCGGCGGACGTCGCCCGCACGATCGTCGTCATGGTCCGGGCGACCAACTCCCACGGCTTCAGCGTGACGGGCTCCGAACCGGAACTGGTGCTCCAGGAAGGCGAAGAATCCGAACCGCCACCCCCGCGGTTCCTCGCCCCGCCGACGATCTCCGGGGTGGCCGTCGAAGGGCACCAGCTGACCGCACACCGCGGCAGCTGGGAAGACGAACCGATCAGCTACGAAGAGAAGTGGTTCCGCTGCAAAGGCCGCAACCCGGAAGGCACCGGCGGCACCTGCAAGGCGATCACCCGCAAGAACCCGCAGACGGGCAAGACCGAACCGGTGACCGGCAACACCTACGTGAGCGGGGCGGAAGACGTCGGGCTGTGGATCGAGGTCCAGGAGACGGCGGAAAACACCGGTGGCTGGAACGCGGCCGTCTCCCAGGCGGTGCAGATCGCCTCGCCGTCCCCCCCGACCAACGTCACAGCGCCCGGAATCGTGGGCGTCGCACAGGAGGGCCAGACGCTGACGGTAACGCCCGGGAGCTGGGAAAACGCCCCCGAGGGCCCCCGCTGGCAGTGGCTCCGCTGCTCCTCGGCGGGCCGCAACTGCACCAACATCGGATCCGCCACGGCCGCCACCTACACGGTCACAGCGACCGACCTGCACCACACGATCAAGGTCAGCGAAACGGTCGAAAACGGGGCCGGAGGCAGCAAGCCGGCGACCTCACCCGCCACCAAGGCCGTGCCGGTGCCGGCGACCTCGCCGCCCTCGCTGACCGCCGCGCCGAAGATCTCCGGGACCCTGACCCAGGGACAGACGGTGACGGGGACCGCCGGCAGCTGGAGCAACCAGCCGTTCGCCTTCGTCCGCCAGTGGCTGCGCTGTGAACGCTCGGGGCAGGGGTGCGTGACGATCGCCGGGGCGACGGGCCCCGGCTACACGCTCACCGGGGCTGACGTCGGTCACACGCTGGTGCTGCGGGAAACGGCCACCAACGCCGCGGGGTCGACCGCCGGCCCGTCGAAGCCGAGCGGGGCCGTTGCAGGCGCCGTGCCGGTGTCCACCCTGCCCCCGACCGTCAACGGCGTCGTCCAGCAGGGACAGACGCTCACGGCCGACCACGGCGGCTGGACCAACGAACCCACGGCGTACGGCTACCAGTGGAAGCGGTGCAACGAAAAAGGCGGCCGGTGCAAGGCGATCTCCGGCGCCGTGGCGCGCACCTACACCCCCACCTCGGCCGACGTCGGCAAGACGCTGTCGGTGAGCGAAACGGCCTCCAACGCCACCGGGACGAGCAAACCGTCGGCCTCCGGGGCCACCGCGAAGGTCATCCCCGGGGCTCCCGAGAACGCCGCCGGCCCGAAGATCCTCGGGACCGCACAGGTGGGCCGCACGCTCACCTCGCAGGCCGGCCAGTGGACCAACGGCCCGACCGAACTGCTGGTTCAGTGGCTGCGCTGCGAAGCCGGCGAATGCCATCCGATCGAAGGGGCCACGCAGCGGACCTACAAGGTCCAGCCCGCCGACGCGGGACTGTCGCTCGAGCTGCGGGAAGCGGCGGTCAACGCCGGGGGCTGGAACGCGGCGGTCTCCCAACCGGTGCCGGTGCAGGCCGAAGGGTAGGGTCAACGTGTGCTGGTCCGCAGCGAAGACGGCGGCGCGCTCGCCATCGGCCAGCTGTCCCACTCGTGGCTGTCGGGGCAGCTGGCGCGGGCGTGGGGCAACGAGCGCTTCCAGCCTCCCGAGCCGTTCGAGGACGTGGTGCTGGGAGCCGAGCAGCACGACATCGGCTGGGCGCTTTACGACCTCGAGCCGCAGCTCAACCGGGACACGGGCCTGCCGCGTGGGTTCCTGGAAACGACCGTCGAGGAGCACCTGGCGATCTGGAGGGACGCTCCCGAGAGGCTGATCAGCCAGAGCCTCGACGCGGCCCTCGTGGTCTCCATGCACGGGCGCTCGCTGTCGCAGCTGCGGGCGGCCGCGAGCGGCGGCGAGGACGCCCGCCTGCTCGAGGAGCACATCGCCGCCGAGCAGGAGCGCCAGGGGCTCCTGCGGGAACGGCTGGGGATGTCCGAGGCCCAGGCGGAGAGGACCCGTAGGCAGATGTGGACGTGGGACGGGATGTCGCTCGCCCTGTGCCTGGACTGGCGTCCGTTCACGCTCGCCGACGTGCCCTCGCGCGACGGGCTGCTCGACCTCGAGCTGCGCCACCGCGACGACGGATCGTGCGTCGTGGACCCCTGGCCGTTTGCGGACGCACCGGTGCGGGTCCACTGCGAGGCGCGGCGCCTCCAGGGCACCTACCGCGACCCGCTCGCGCTGCGCGAGGCGTTCGGGGCGGCACGCCCGGTGAGGCTCGAATACGTCCTGGAGCCGGCCTGAGACGCGGGTCCCCGAGACTCCCGGCCGGCGCCCACTACGCGCAGCCGTGGCGGGTCCACGAGCTCGCGGGCGACTTCCACCTACAGGACGTGTGGGCGCTGCCGGCAGAGGGCGGCCCCGACGACTTCGAGCGCCTGGTGGCCGTGTTCGCGGCGGGAGACCCCGAGCAGCGCTCCTCCGGGCTGGCCGGGGCGCTGTGGCGCATCCGCCTGAAGCTCGGCGCGGTGCTCGGCCTCGACGATCCTGAGACCGGCCTCGACGCTCGCGTGACGACGTTGCGGGAGCGGCTCCCCGACGACCTCCGCGGGGCACCGGCGGGTCCCGACTTCGGGTCGCCTCGGTTCCGCTCCGTGTACCTGCTGCAGGACGAGTGGGCGGCCGAGATCGCCAACCGCACGATGCACGGGATCCTCCACGTCGGCTGGGTGCCCCGGCCCGACGGCGGCGGCCACCGGGGCCAGCTCGCGATCCTGGTCAAGACCAACGGCCTGCTCGGCAGCGCCTACATGGCCGCCATCGGGCCGTTCCGGCACCTGATCGTGTACCCCGCGATGATGCGCCGGATCGAAGACGTCTGGGGGCGGCCCAGGGTCCAGATGGCTGATTCCATCTAGTATCGGGCCCTCGTACAGCGTCACACGGGGGATGCCCGAGGGTGCAGCGCCATTCACTTGGATCGGACGGGGCCGCGCGGCTGGAACCGCTGGCGCTGTTCGCCGGCACCACCCTCGCGGAGCGGCGCATGCTCGCCCGCTTCGTGGACGAGATGGAATGCCAGCAGGGCGAGACGATCATGCACGAGGGCTCATCCGAGTACGAGTTCATCGTCATCGAGCAGGGAACCGCAGACGTCACCCAGGGAGGGCGCACGATCAACACGCTCGGAGCAGGAGAGTTCTTCGGCGAGCTGGCCGTGCTCGGGGACGGCACTCCGAGGACGGCGTCCGTGACGGCCACCTCGCCGGTTCGGGGCCTCGTCTTCACCGCCCATTTCATGCGCGAGGCCAGAAGGGGCTTCCCGCTCGTGGGCGAGCGCATCGACGCCGCCACCGGGGAACACCTGGAAGCCGACGCCCGCCGCGCCGCCGGCGCCGGATAGCCCCGCCGTGCCCCCGGCCGGGACCCGCCCCGCGGACGCCTGGTGGGTGCTCTACGACGCCGGCTGCGGGCTGTGCGTGTGGTTGCTCGCGGGACTGCTGGCGTGGGACCGCGACGAACGGCTGCGTCCGGGCGCGATCGAGGGTGCCGAGGGCCGGCGGCTGCTGGCGGATCTCGACCCACAGGAGCGCCTGTCGGCCTGGCACCTGGTCGCCCCCGACGGCACCCGCAGCTCGGGGGGCGCCGCGCTCGCGCCGCTGCTGCGCCTGCTCCCTGGCGGAGCCCCCGCCGCCGCCGTGGCCGCGCTGTCGCCGGGCCTCAGCGGGCGCGGATACCGCTGGGTGGCCGACCATCGCGGGCGGCTCTCCCGGCTGGTCCCGGCGGGGGCCAAGAGGCGGGCCGGGCTGGCGGTCGCGCGTGCCGAAGCCGGACCCCGCTCCGGCCTGCGCCGGTAACCTCAGCGGCGATGCGCTTCGCCGTCAAGTTCCTCGGCTGCAAGGTCTCCCAGGCCGACGCCATGCTGGCCCGCCGTCAGCTGCTGCAAGCCGGTCACGAAGAGGTCGCCGAGAAGGAGGCCGAGCTGCACGTGATCAACACCTGCTGCATCACCCGCGAGGCCGAGGCGAAGTCGCGCCAGTCGGTGCGCCGTTCGCTGCAGACCGCGCGAGAGGTGTACGTCGCCGGGTGCGCCGCCAACCTGCGGCCGGCGCAGTTCGAGGAGATCGACCCCGGCGTGAAGACCTTCACCGGCACCGCCGAGGAGGTCGCGGTGAGGATGGCGACGCCGGGCGGGGCGACCGACGGGGAGAGCGGCTCGTGCATCGACCTCGAGCACGAGGTGCCGCTCGGGCGCGCCGCGCGGGGCGGAGACGACACCTGGGCCGGGACCCGCACGAGGGGGTTCGTGAAGGTGCAGGACGGGTGCGACTGCCACTGTGCCTACTGCATCATCCCGACGGTGCGGGGGAGCGCCCGCTCGCGTGCCGCCGCGGCGATCCTCGACGAGGTGCGCCGGCGCGTGGAGCAGAACCAGCGCGAGATCGTGATGACGGGGATCAGCGTCGGCGACTACCGCGATCCGGGCGCCGGGCTCGACCTCGGCGAACTGCTCGTGAGCGCCGCCCGCGTCCCGGGC
>DATJOU010000115.1:0-22489 GCA_035506775.1 Solirubrobacteraceae bacterium
TCTCGGTCTTCGCGCGACTCGGAGGCGGCATCTTCACCAAGGCCGCCGACGTCGGCGCCGACCTCGTCGGCAAGGTCGAGGCGGGCATCCCCGAGGATGACCCGCGCAACCCCGCCGTGATCGCCGACAACGTCGGCGACAACGTCGGCGACTGCGCGGGAATGGCCGCCGACCTGTTCGAGACCTACGCGGTCACGGCGGTCGCGGTGATGCTGCTCGGCGTGCTGACCTTCCACGAGGCCACGCGCGTGGCGCTGTACCCGCTCGTGCTCGGCGGCGTCGCGGTGATCGCGTCGATCATCGGCACGTTCGCCGTGCGCTCGCGGGCCGGCAACGTCGAGCGGGCGCTCTACCAGGGCCTCGTCGTCTCTGGCCTGATCGCCGCCGCGGCATTCGCCCCGATCACCTACTGGATGGTCGACAACCTCACCTACAAGGCCGCCGGGGCGCCCGTCCAGACCCCGAGCTGGGGCGACTTCTACCTCTGCTCGCTGATCGGGATCGCGGTGACCGCGTGCCTGTTCGTGATCACCGACTACTACACCTCGACCCGCTTCTCGCCCGTCAAGAAGACGGCCAAAGCCTCGATCACGGGCCACGCCACCAACATCATCCAGGGCTTCGGCTCCGGCCTGCAGGCGACGGCGCTGCCGGCGCTGGTGCTGGTCCTCGGCGTGCTCGGCTCCTGGAAGCTCGCCGGCGGCGGCTACGTGGGCATCTACGGCGTGGGCGTGGCGGTCATGGGCCAGCTGTCGCTCACCGGGCTGATCGTGGCGCTCGACGCCTTCGGGCCGATCACCGACAACGCCGGCGGGATCGCCGAGATGGCCGACCTGCCGGAGGCGGTCCGAAACGTGACCGACCCGCTCGACGCGGTCGGGAACACCACCAAGGCCGTGACCAAGGGTTACGCGATCGGCTCTGCGGTGCTGGCGGCCGTCGTCCTGTTCGCGGGCTTCCGCGAAGAACTCATCGCCCACACGGGGAAGATCACGACCTTCGCGATCAACGAACCGCCCGTGCTGATCGGGCTCCTGCTGGGAGGGCTGATGGTGTGCCTGTTCGCCTCGCTGTCGATGGAGGCCGTCGGCAGGGCCGGGGGAGCGGTCGTGGAGGAGGTCCGCCGCCAGTTCCGCGAGCACCCGGGGATCATGGAGGGCACCGAAGAGCCCGACTACGCGACCTGCGTGGACATCGTCACCAAGACCGCCCAGCGGGAGATGATCCTGCCCTCGCTGCTGCCGATCGGGCTCACCCTGATCGTCGGCCTGATCGACACCCAGGCGCTCGGCGGGCTGCTGATCGGGGTGATCGTGGTGGGCTTCTTCTTCGCCGTGCTGATGACCGCCGGCGGTGGCGCCTGGGACAACGCCAAGAAGCTCATCGAGGACGGCGCCTTCGGGGGCAAGGGCTCGGAGGCCCACGCCGCGGCCGTCACCGGCGACACGGTGGGGGACCCGTTCAAGGACACCTCCGGGCCGGCCATCAACCCGATGATCAAGGTCGCCAACATCGTCGCCATCCTGATCATCCCCTTGATCACCTGAGCGCCAGCATGTGAACCCCCGCGGCGTCCACAGGGTCAGCACACTGGTGCTGTCCGCGGCGCTGGTGGTGCTGGGCGTCGCGTTGATCGTGCAAGGGGTGGCGGCGAGCCACGGCGTGGACTCGACGAGGTTGCTGCTGGGCGCGTTGTTCGTGGCCGCCGGCACCGCCCGCCTGGTGGTCCAGCTGCGGGGCGGGCGGGACGGCCGTTGAGACGCCCGGTGAGAACCTCGCCACCATCGTCTAATCTCCGCTTATGGGCTCTGTGAGGGCCAAATGTTCGTGTTGATCGTGGGCGCCGGGCGGGTCGGCTCGGCGCTGGCGAAGTCCACGCTGGCGGCGGGACACGAAGTGTCGGTGCTCGACACCGACCCGCTGTCCCACGAGCGGCTGGACGCCGGTCAGACGAAGACCTGGGAGGAAGCCGACGGCAAATTCACCGTCGGGACGGCGCTCGAGACCGACGCCCTGGTGGAGGCCGGGATCGAGCGGGCGGACGTGTTCATCGCGGCCACCCGTGGTGACAACACGAACCTCGTGATCGCCCAGATCGCCCAGAAGCGGTTCGGCGTCGGGAAGGTGATCGTGCGCGTGATGGACCCGGCCCGGGCCGACTGGTACGGGGGCCAGGGCCTGAGGACGATCTGTCCCACCAAGCAGGCGATCGAGGAGTTCGAACTCGCGCTCACCCCAGAGGCCGCGTAGGCATGTACGCGATCATCGCCGGCGCCGGGAAGGTGGGCAGGAACCTCGCCCGGGAGCTGATCGCCAAGGGCCACGAGGTGACCCTGATCGAGTCTTCCCGGGCCAGCTACCTGGTCAACGAGGACGAGTTCGAGCACGCCGTCCAGTACGGGGACGCGACCGAGCTGTGGGTCCTCGAGCGAGCCGGCATCCAGCGGGCCGACCTCGTGATCGCCGTCACCGGGGACGACGAGGACAACATCCTCGTGTGCCAGGTGGCCAAGGAGAAGTACCTCTGCGACCGGGTCATCGCCCGCGTGAACAACCCTCGCAACCACGACCACTTCAGGCTCCTCGGGATCCAGCCGGCGGTCTCCGCCACCGACCTGATCCTGCGCCTGATCGAGCACGAGGTGCCCCGCTACGGGCTCGTCCACCTGCTGGCCCTCGAAGAGGAGCGCCTGGAGATCATCGAGCTCGAGGTCAGCGACGACGCCCCCGCCGTGGGTCAGAAGGTGGTCGACGTGGACCTCCCGGAGGGGAGCCTGATCATCTCCGTCCTGCGTGGAGGGGCCGGGTTCGTCCCCAAGGCCGACACCGTGATCGAATCCGGTGACGAGGTCCTGCTGGTGCTCGACCCCGGGCTGGAGGAGGCGATCACGGCCTACTTCTCCCCCGAAGGCCAGCCGGCACGCATCTGAGGCAGCCCCCGTCGCGACGCAAGCGAACGCCCCCGAGCGGTCGCCCCGATTGGCTATTCTTGGCTCGGATCGCTGTCCGGGATAGTCCAATTGGCAGTGACGCCCGGTTCTGGTCCGGGAGATTGGGGTTCGAGTCCCTGTCCCGGAGTACACGCACGCCCCGGACTTCCGGGGCGTTCGTGCTTCTCGTGGGGACGCTCCCCACGCCGCCGGCGGACCGTGATCAGCGTTCGCCGACGAGCCTCAAGGGCGTCGTGAACGAGACCCGGTGGTGGAGGGCGAGCGGGAATTCGGCCCAGGCGTAGCTCTCGCTGACGAGCACGCGCACGTGGTGGTGATGGCGCAGGAGTTCGAGGCCGAGCAGGGTCAGGCGGCAGGGAACCCCACGCGCCGCCGCCTGGGCCCGGGCGATGCACACCAGGCCCCGCTTCGAGGTCAGCGTGACCTGCCATTCGAGTTCCTTGGCGGCCCCTTCACGCGGTGGGGCGCTGATCGTGACGGGTGGCTGTTTCAAGGAATGCAGCGGCCAGTGGAGCGTCATGTTCGAGACGCGGCAGCTCCCCTCGACGACGTCGGCTGCCACGAGCCCCTTCACCACCGACGGCTTGATGCACACCACGGTGGTCTCCCCGGCGGCGTTGACCGTCGTGCTGGCGCTCCGGCTGACGATGTGGTTGCCCCGCGAACCGGCCCAGATTTCACCCCCGTGCCGGTTCCCGACAAGGAAGTTGAAGGCCCGGTTGCTCCCGATCACGCTCGCCACGCCGACGATGTGGTCCCGCTCCCCGCGGGCGATGCCGACCTCCTTGGCCAGATCGACGTTCACCGGACCGCGGGCCGACAGGTACGACACTTCGGCGTGGGGTCCGCCGACGATGATGTTGTTGCCGGGACCGCCCGTGAGCACGGAGCTCGCATACGGGTTGGGGACGTGCAGGGGCGCCAGCAGGGTGTCGTCGCCGGCCCCCCCTTCGAGGTCCACCTGGTCGGCCAGCAGGAAGCGGGCGTCGATCACGTCCGTGTTGGCCCCTCCGCGGATCACGACCTTGGCCAGCGCCGCCGGGACGGCGTGCCGGCAGATCGCCACGTGGGTGCTGGAGCGCCGGCATCCGAGCGGGCCGCCGCCACGGGTCGCGAAGCGGATGCGGCCGAAGCGGTCGGTCAGCTTCAGCCGCCCGTCGGGGAGGCTGCGAACCAGGATCACGCTCGAGGGCTCCTGACCCGCTTCGTAGCGCACCACTTCTTCGCCGTAGCCTTCGATCGCGGTGCTCAGCACCCCCGCCCGGGCCATGCCGGGCAGGCCGAGCGAGAAGCACAGCACCGCGATCGCGGGGATCAGCCGCCTCATGACCGTGACATCAAACACGGCGGGCAGGTCGTTACGCCGGCCCCGGCCGATGACCGGTTTCGCCGCTTTCGACCATTTTGCGGGGTCTGGGGTTACTATTCCGGGTTGCTGCTGTCGGACAGGGGGGTTTACCCAGGGAGGGAACTGCATTCCGAGGGGGCCGAAGGGGCCACGACCGGTGATCGCCGGTCGTGAGCGGAGCGGGTTCAGGGACGACGCGCTATGAAAACAGGAAGGAGCAACGGAATGAGCGGGAGATGGACTTCTCGAGCGGTGGCTGTGGTGGCCGTCGCCCTGTTGGTGGCCGCCGGCACGATGGCTGCCCTGGCCGGCTCGGCCGGAGCCGAAGTGATCTACAAGAACATGCCCACCAAGCACCAGTTCGACGGAGCCGAGGGCTTCGAGTGCTGCGGCACCTCGTCCTTCGGTGGTGAGGTGGCGTTCGCCGGATCCAATCGTGGCAGTCCCACGATCACCGTCGGCCTGTTGAGCTTCGCCTGCCAGACCGGCGGCGACCAGACGTGTGCGACGAAAGGCGCCGCCACCTTCACCTGGCCGCTCACGCTGGAAATCTACGAAGCCGGAGCAGGTGAAAGCGTGGGTCCGCTGATAACCAGGGTGACGCGGGAATTCAAGATCCCCTACCGGCCCTCCGAGTCATCGAAATGCCCGGAAGTCGAAGGCTATACCAAAGGGTACGGTCCCGAATGCGTGGTGGCGATCGCCAAGAACGTGAACTTCACGCTGAAAGGCTTCATGCTGCCCGACACCGCGATCATCGCGTTGGCATTCAACACCGAGACCTACGGCTCCAAACCGACCGGTGAAGGCGGACCGGAGAACTCACTGAACGTCACGGTGAATGTCAAGTACGAATGCACCAAAGAAAACCCGACGGCGCCCCACGAATGTGAAGCGTACGCGGAACTCCCCACCGGACCGTCGGTCGGCACCGACCCGCTGCCGGAACAGGTGTTCCAGAGCACCGTGTACAGCTTCGCGGCCTGCGGAGGGGTCGAAGGCTCGTTCGGAGCCAGCGGTGACTGCTGGAAGTACGCCCAGCCGGCCTTCGAGGTCAAGGCCAAACGCAAATAGGGCTCGTCCCACGCGATCGCGCCGCCAGCAGGCGTAGATCTCGCGGCGAAGGCGCGAGGGGCTCGGAGCGATCCGGGCCCCTCGTCGTCAGCGCCGCCGACCCATGCGCGCGCGTCCCACGAACGCGACCGCCAGGGCACCCCAGATGATCGCCACGACCGTCACGCCTTTGGTCGCGGCGAGCACCGCCACGGCCAGCGAGCCGATCGCCATGCCGACCGAGAAGACGAGGTTGGCCACACCTGCATGATGAAGCGTCGCGCCGTACGCTCCGGCCCGGTGCCCTCGAGCCCCATTGGGTAGATTCTCCGGCGATGCCGCTCGAATCCCTGGTCGTCTCCTTCCACGGGGAGAACACCGCCAGCGTCAAGTACGCCGAAGCCCGCGACCGCGCCGCCCGCGGCGCCGGGTGGCCGAACGACGTGGGGCTGGTCGAGCATTTCCACAGTGGACGCCTGCTCCTGCGGGGCATGTTCGCCGGCCACTACCTCGACGTGGACGAGCTGGACCACGTCTCCCAGAAGGGTGCCGGCGAGGGGGCGCTCACCGGCGGGCTGATCGGCGTGCTCGGGGGCCCTCCGGGGATCGCCGTCGGGCTGCTGGTCGGAGGCCTCGTGGGATCGCAGGCCGGCACCCCGACCGACTTCGAGACCGAGCCCGCCGATCTCGCCGAGCAGCTGCGCTCGGCGATCCCGAAGGGATGCTCGGCGGTGGTCCTGATCGCCCAGGACGCGGAGGTCGACGAACTCGTCTCGGCCTTGGGGCAGGACGCAGGGTCCGCGACCCGCCAACCCGTCTCCGACGCCCAGGCTGCCGCCCTGGAGGCGTCCCTCGGCGGCTCGGGCTCCGGCGGCTCCTAACCGCATCACCGACGTGAACGGAACGCACCCGCGGGCTTGCCCACCGCTCGGTGCGTAGAAAACCCTGATTGAGTTTCTCGTCGATCTCTCTATCGTCCGGAGGGCTCGGGGGAAGCATGGCGCTCACCGGATGCGGCGCCGGTCTGGGGTCTACCCCGATACCCGGACGATTGGTCCCCTCGGCCAGGATGGCGCGGGCGCTGACATCCACCCCTCAGGAAGTCGGCGTCCGCGCCATCCACCTTGCCCCGAGGAGACTCTCAGCCGCCTCTGACCGCCCGCAAAGGGCGCCCATAACGGGTCTGGTCAGGCTGTTCCCATGCACTCCACCAAGCGGACCCATGGGCTTGCGATCGTGCTGGCCGCGGGAACGCTGGCCGCGGCTGCGGCGTCCCCGGAGGCGCTCGCCGACGCCGGCGGGCGGGCCCCCGCCGGGCAGCAGGGGTGGGTGCTGGTGCCGGGCCCCCAGACCGCCGCGAGCGACGCCGCCGTCGGGCTAGCCCGAGATTTCGGGATCGACCCCCACAAGGCCCAGGAGATCATCGACGCCGCCTACCGCTGAGCCATCCGGGCCGTGAGGCGGCGCAGGGGCGGGTGGCCAGCACCTATGCTCACCGGCGTTGAAGGCGCTGCGACGGAACCTGACCTACGCGAACGTCACGGCCACCCTGGCACTGGTGTTCGCCATGAGCGGCGGCGCCCTGGCGGCCAAGCACTACCTGGTCAACTCGACCAAGCAGATCAACCCGACGGTCATCAAGTCGCTGGAAACGACCGACCGCAAAGTGTTCGCCCAGCTCGCCAAATCCGTGCCCGTGGCCAGCGCGATCAGCGCCGGGACCGCCGTCAGCGCCACCAGCGCCACCCACGCCGAAACCGCGGGGAGCGCCGGCAACGCGCTCTCGTTGGGTGAAGTCCCGGCGTCCGGATACACCCGCAGCGAATGCAACTCCCAGACGGGACAGGTGAAGGGCTTCGCGCTGGTGCCCGCCAACGGGGGCTTCCCCCAGACCTTCACCACCCTCGCCACGGCCTACAGCTGCAGCGGGCGGGGTGCCGAAGCCAGGAGGATCGGAACGGGGGAGTACGAAGTCCGCTTCCCGAGCAACCCGGAGGTGCTCGCCCTCGGGACCGCCGACGCCGGCGGATCGCTGCCCAACGCGGACACGGTCGCTGTCAAGGGCGAGGGGGCCGGCATGTGGCTGGTCACCGTCTACGACGTCGCCACCCAGAAACCGGTGGACGACGCCTTCGAGCTGCTGGTGCCCTGAACCGGTCGTCGCCGGCGGCGGGGGAGTGGCCGGGTCGTGCCTACGCGGCCTGCACGGCCCAGTCGCGGTACAGCTCGCCGTAGCGGCCCCCCGCGGCGAGCAGCTCCTCGTGGGTGCCCTGCTCGACGATGCGGCCGTGGTCGAGCACCACGATCCGTCCCGCCCGCCGGATCGTCGAGAGCCGGTGGGCGATCACGATCGAGGTGCGCCCGGCCAACAGCCGGCGCATGGCCTGTTCGATCTTGGTCTCGGTCTGCAGGTCGACGTTGGACGTGGCCTCGTCGAGCACCAGGATGCGGGGGTCGGCGATCAGCGCGCGGGCGAAGGCCAGCAGCTGTCGCTGCCCGGCGGACAGCTGTGCTCCCCGCTCTCCCACCTCGGTCTCGTAGCCGTCGGGGAGCTCGGAGATGAACTCGTCGGCCCCCACCGCCCGCGCCGCCGCGCGGACTTCCTCGTCCTGCGCCCCGGGGTGGCCGAAGGCGATGTTGTCCCTTACCGTCCCGGAGAACAGGAACGCCTCCTGGGGCACGATCCCCATCTGCGAGCGCAGCGAGCTGCTCGTCACCCCTCGCAGGTCGTGACCGTCCACCAGCACCCGTCCCGCGGTCGGGTCGTAGAAGCGGGCAGCCAGCTTTGCCATCGTGGACTTGCCGGCGCCGGTGGCCCCCACCAGGGCCACGGTCTGCCCGGCCGGGATCCGCAGGTCCACGTGCTCGAGCGCGAGCGCCGGATCCGGGTCGGGCGCCGGCCCGGCCCCGTTGCCGGCCGCCACCGCCGCCCCGCGGGCGACCGCGCCGGCCGCCGCCCGCCGGCCGCGGACGGCGCGGGGCTGGTAGCTGAAGGACACGTCCTCGAAGTCGATCTCCCCCCGG
Organism: Solirubrobacteraceae bacterium; assembly: GCA_035506775.1. Lineage (GTDB taxonomy): Bacteria > Actinomycetota > Thermoleophilia > Solirubrobacterales > Solirubrobacteraceae > Palsa-744. The sequence goes on from DATJOU010000115.1 coordinate 8,377, forward strand.
ATCGGTCCGAGCGGCTTCGCGTCGGGGGCGTCCTGCAGGGTCGGTTCGACGTCGAGCAGCCCGAAGATCTTCTCCAGGGCGGCCATCCCCGACTGGTAGGTGGTGTAGAGCTGTGAGAGCTGCTGGATCGGTTCGAACAGGAACGACAGCGTGGCCACGAAGGCGACGATCGTTCCCACCGTGATGCTGCCGTTGATCGCCTGGAAGCCCCCGTACAGCACGATCACCGCCAGCGCCACCCCGGACATCATTTCGACGGCCGGGAAGTAGGTCGCATTGAGGCGAACGGTGAGCATGTTGGCTCCCCGGTTGTCCTCGTTGAGCTCCGCGAAGCGGGCCTCGTGGGAGGGCTCCTGGCCGAAGCTGCGGACCACGCGGATCCCGGACAGCGTCTCCTGCAGGTAGGCCGTGACGGCGCCGATCGTCTCGCGCGTGCGTCTGAAGGCGCCGGCGGAGACGAGCCGGAACCAGATGCTCGCCCCGGCCACGAACGGGACGATGCAGAAGGTCAGGAGCGCGAGCTTGGGGTCGAGGTACAGCAGCACCCCGATCGCCCCGATCAGCATCAGGCCGGACTGGAACAGCGTCACCACTGAGTCGGTGACGAGGCTTTCCAGCGCCTCCACGTCGTTGGTGATCCTCGAGATCAGCACGCCCGCGGGGCGGCTCTCGTAGAAGCCGATCGGCTGTCGCTGCAGGTGGGTGAAGATGCGGATCCGGAGGTCCGCCAGGGCCCGCTGGCCGACCCACCCGACGAGGAACGTCTGGGCCCCGGTGGTGGCCCACACGAGCACCGCCGAGACCAGGAACGCGATCACCGCCAGCACCAGCACTTCGGGTTTGTGCCGTTCGATGCCCTGGTCGATAGCGAGCCGTGCCAGCAGCGGTGGGGCCAGCGCCGCGCAGGTCCCGAGCACCAGCGCGAACAGCATCGCCGCCACGCGCAGGCGGTAGGGGCGCAGCAGCGCCAGCAGCCCGCGAAGGTTGCGTCCGCGGCTGCCCCGGGAGGCGCGTTCGCCGTCCCACTGGCCGGGTCGGGCGACCCCGGGGCCGAGCCCCATCCTGCCGCCCCCCTGGCCGCCGCCCCGACCGGTGCCGATCGCGCTCATCGCTGGCCTCCCGCGAGCACCCCGAGGCTGTCGGCCTCGGTCGCCCCCACCAGCTCCGGAGCGGCGTCGGCGGCCACGATCTCGCGGTACAGCGGCGAGCTCTGGAGCAGCTCGGCGTGCTCTCCCCGTGCCACCAGCCGGCCGTGGTCGAGCACCACGATCTCGTCGGCGAGCGTGATCGTCGAGAGGCGGTGGGCGATCACGAACGTCGTGCGCCCCGCCATCGCCTCGGCCAGGGCGAGCTTGATGCTCTGCTCGGTCGAGGCGTCCACCGAGGAGGTCGCGTCGTCGAGCACCAGCACCCGCGGGTCCGACAGCAGCGCCCGGGCGATCGCCAGCCGCTGGCGCTGCCCACCCGACAGTGTCAGGCCCCGCTCGCCGACCTGCGTCTCGTAGCCGTCGGGCAGCCCGCCGATGAACTCGTCCGCCTGCGCTCGCCGTGCCGCCTGTTCGATCTCGTCGCGGCTCGCGTCCGGGCGCGCGTAGGCGATGTTCTCGGCCACGCTGGCGGAGAACAGGAACGGGTCGTCGCTGACCACGGCCACCGCCTGGCGGACGGAGCGGATCGTCACCTCGCGGACGTCGACGCCGTCGAGCAGGACCTCGCCTTCGCTGGGGTCATACAGCCTCGAGACGAGGGCCACGAGGCTGGTCTTGCCCGACCCGGTGGGGCCGACGATCGCGACCGTGCGCCCGGCCGGGACGTCGAGGTCGACGTCGCGCAGGACGGCGCGGCCGGGGGAGAGGGGCTTGGAGGGCCCGGTGGACAGCTCGTCGTGGGCGGGCTCGTAGCGGAGCGTGACCCCGCGCAGCTGCACGTGGCCGCTGCCGGGGGGCAGGTCGCCCGCCCCCGGCCGGTCGCGCATCCGCGGTTCGCGGTCGAGCAGCTGGAAGATGCGGGCGCCCGAGGCGGTCGCCCGCTGGGCGAGGTTGAGCGTCACGCCGAGCGAGCGCATCGGCGTGATCAGCATGTTCAGGTACAGGTAGAAGGCGGTGAACTGGCCCAGCGTGAGGTGGGCGTGGATCACGGCTTTGCCCCCGATCAACAGCACCGCGGCGAGCCCCAGCTGGGGCAGGAAGGCGATCGCCGGGTTGTAGCCCGCTTCCAGTCTCGTGACCCGCATCGCCTGGTCGAACACCCTGCCCACCGTGTCGCGGAAACGGGTCAGCTGGCGATCCTCGCGGGCGAAGGCCTTCACCACCCGCACCCCGGAGATGTTCTCCTCCGCGTCCGCGGTCAGTTCCCCGATCCGCTGCTGGGTCTCCTGGATCGCCGGCCGGGCACGGCGCCCGTAGCGGTAGGAGATCACGACCACGAACGGGACGGGTATCAGCGCGATCAGCCCGAGACGGGGGTTCACGACGATCATCACCGCGCCCGCCAGGGCGATCGTGAGCACCGATTGCAGGATGAACACGAGCCCGTAGCCGAGGAAGAAGCGGACCGCCTGCAGGTCCACGGTCGCCCGGGACATCAGCTGGCCGGTCTGCTGGTGGTCGAAGAAGCCGAGCTCGAGGCGCTGGAGCTGTCCGTACATCAGCTTGCGCAGGTCGTACTCGACCCCGAGCGACAGCCGTCCGGCGATCATCCGCCGCCACACGGTCAGGCCCCAGCGGGCCAGGACGACGGCGAGGATCGCGACCGCGAGCGTCAGCAGCACGTCGTGCTCGTGCGTCTGGGTGGAGGCGCGGTGCAGGTTGTGGGCCGTCGCGCCGCGCTTGATCGCTTCCACGGCCCCGCCGGTGAGCGCGGGGAGGGCGACGGTCCCCACCATCGCCAGGCTCGCCAATCCCCAGGAGATCGCGAGCCCGCGACGGTAGGGGCTGAGGAATCCCAGCAGTCGCCGGAAGGTCGTCATCGTAGAGCGCTCATAGTTGTATGAGCAACGATTATCGCACCGCCGGCAAGACATGGCCGGGCGCGGGGTTGCCGCCTATCGTGGACGGGCACGTGGGCGAAACGGCCGATCGAGCAGAAGCCGCCGAGATCCGTCGGGTGGGGTTGTGCGTCACCTGTGTGAACCGGCGCGAGGTGCCGAACAGCCGCGGGTCGGTGTTCTACCTGTGCCAGCTGTCCAAGAGCGACCCTACGTTCCCGCGCTACCCCCGCCTGCCGGTGCTCTCCTGTCCGGGCTATCGCCATCAGCGCTAGCGGTCCGGGCCCGCTAGCCGGCGGCCGTCATCACCGGCTCGCCCTCGGCGGCCTCGCTGGGTGCGCCCGCGCCGACGAAGTCGCGGCTGCGGACGAGCACGAAGGCGGCCACCGAGCCGATCAGCGCGGTGGCTCCGGCGACGGCGGCGATGACGGTGAAGGCTTCGACGAAGCCGACGTGGTAGGCGTGGGCGAGCGTCGCCCGCGCGGCCGGCGCGATCGAATGCTGAAGGCCGCCGATCGACCCCGAGCTGAGCGCCTGCGCGAGCTGCCCGTGGGCGGCCGCCGCCACTTCCCGGGCTGCCCCTCCGGAGCCGAGCACGGCCGTGGTGGAGGTCGCGATCTGGTGCTGGAAGATCGCCCCCAGGCCGGCGATGCCGGTTGCGATCCCCACCTGGCGGAAGGTCGCGTTGATGCCGGAGGCCATGCCGCTGCGCTCGTGGGGCACCACGCCGATGGCGGTCGATGCGAGCGGGGGGTTGACCAGCCCGATGCCGGCCCCCCCGAGCACGAACGGGATGATCAGGAAGGTCCATTCCGAGGTGGCCGTGAGCGCGGTCATCAACAGCAGGCTCACCCCGCACAGCACCATCCCGGAGCCGAGCAGCAGGCGCACCGGCACGCGCACGCTCAGACGGCCGGCGATCGGGGCCACGATGAACGACAGGAGGGTGATCGGGAGGAAGCGCAGCCCGGCCTGCACGGGGGAGTAGCCGAGCACGTCCTGGATGTAGAGGGTCAGGTATAGGAACATCGCGAAGTAGGACGCCGCCAGGCAGAAGGCGACGATGTTGGCGCCGGTGAAGGCCGGGCGGCGGAACAGTTTCAGGTCGAGCATCGGGCGTCGCTGGGCCATCTCGACCACGACGAACGCCACCAGCAGCACCGCCCCGCCGGCCAGCATCGACACGATCTCGGTCGAGCCCCAGCCCTTCGTGTTGCCCTGAACGAGCGCGTAAGCGAGCAGGAACAGGGCGCAGGAGAAGGTGATCAGCCCGCCCCAGTCGATCCCGGCCGCCTCGGGGTCACGCGACTCCACCACCTTGGTGAGCGTCACGAACACCGCCGCCGCACCGATCGGGACGTTGACGAAGAAGATCCATTCCCAGCCGATTCCGGAGGTGATCAGGCCTCCCAGCACCGGTCCCACCGCCACCGCCGCCCCGTTGACGGCGCCGAAGACCCCGAAGGCGGTCCCCCGGTCCTTGCCGTGGAAGGCGGCGGCGATCAACGCCAGCGAGGTGGCGTACATCATCGCCCCACCGATGCCCTGGACCGCGCGGGCGAAGTTGAGCATCGCGGGGGTGCTCGACAGCCCGCAGACCGCCGATGAACAGGTGAAGACGACCAGCCCGGTGGCGAAGATCAGGCGCCGTCCGAACAGGTCCGCGAGCGAGCCCGAGGTCAGCAGGAAGGCGGCCAGCGTCAGCGCGTAGGCGTCCACGACCCACTGCAGGTCGGAGAACGAGGAGTGCAGCGAGCGCTGGATGTCGGGCAGCGCCACGTTCACGACCGTGATGTCCAGCAACAGCATGAAGACGCCGAACGAGACGGCGATCAGGGTCCACCACTTGCGGTCCATCGCCTAGTCCTTCCGCTCGGGGGTGGTTGGGGTCCGGGGCACGCGGGCGGGATCCTGCTCGCGCAACTTGCGCCTTACCCGCTTACGGGTCTCGCACAGCTCGCCCTCGAGCTTGCCCAGCTCGGCGGCCCGCCGCCGGACCAGCTCGAGCTGGCGGTCGATGTGGCCGAGGGCCTCCTGCAGGAGCTCTCTGCGGCGGTCTCCCTCCACGTCCTCGCGGGCCAGCTGAGCACGGACGGCCGCCCGCGCCGCACCGGCCGCCAGCAGCGTTCCGAGTTCCTCCAGCGACAGCCCGAGCAGCTCTTTCAGACGCATGATCTCGCGCAGCCGCTCGACCTCCTCGAGGGAGTAGCTGCGGTGAGAGCCGGCCACCCTCGAGCTGGGCGCCGGCAGCAGTCCCATCTGCTCGTAGTAGCGGATCGTCCGGGGGGTGGTGCCGGCCAGCCGGGCGACGTCGCCGATGCGCAGCTGCTCGCCGGCGGCGGGGCCCGGGAGGTCCGTCTCGGTGTGGGCGGCGTGGGCGCTCACGCCCCGGCTCCCTGTGAGCCCTCGGCCAGCGCGCCGGCCCGGCCGGGGCCGGCGGCGGCCTCGGCCGGGGCCGGGACCGGGGCCGCTTCCTGGGCCCGGGCCTGGGCCTGGGCGGCGTCGTGAGAGGGGCGCAGCAGGCACACGAGGGCGCCGAGCAGCGACACGGCCGACAGCGCCCACAGCGCGACGTGCATGTTCGCGATGAAGGGGTCCAGCTTGGCCGCCGAGAGGCCCTTGGTGAGGCCGGAGAAGACGGCGAACAGGGTGCTTTTCGGGATCGAGGAGGTGACCACCGCGAGCACGAACGCGATCGACAGCACGGCCCCGGTGTTCTGCAGCAGGGTGCGGGCACCGGCGGCGATCCCGCGGCGCTTGGCGGGCACGACGCCCATCATCGCCGCCGTGTTGGGGCTGTTGAACATCCCCGAGCCGATGCCCACGAGCGCCAGCCACAGCGCGCTCTGGGCGTATGAGCTCGACACCTGGAGCGTCGTCATCCCCGCCAGCCCGGTGGCCGTCACGACCATCCCGATCGAGGCCAGGGCACGGGAGCCGTGGCGGTCGGCGTACATCCCCGCCAGCGGAGAGGCCACCAGCATCCCCAGCGCCAGCGGCGTCAGCTTGATCCCGGCGTCGATCGGGGAGTCGCCCTGGGCGCCCTGGAAGTAGAAGACGAACAGGAACATCAGCGCGAATCGGGCCAGGCCGTTGATGAAGGCCGCGGCGCTGGCGGCGGCGAACAGGCGGTTGCGGAACAGGCTCAGGTCGAGCATCGGGGCCCGCGAGTGGCGCTCGATCACCACCCACAGCGGCAGCAGCACCGCCGCGGCGGTGAGGCCGGCGATCACGACCGGGTTGTCCCACCCGCTGATGCCGCCCTTGGAGACCCCGAGCACGAGGCCCGTGAAGCCGATCACGAAGGTGGTGGTCCCGAGCACGTCGTAGCCCCGCACCTCGTCGGGCTTGGCCAGCTCACGCAAGACCAGGGCGCCCCACGCCGCTCCCGCGAGGGCCAGGGGGACGTTGAACCAGAACACCCAATGCCAGGAGATCGCCACCAGGGCTCCCCCGAGCACCGGCCCGAGCACCAGCCCGATGGCGGCGATCATCGTGTTCGCCCCCATCGCCAGGCCGAGCTGCTCGCGTGGGAAGGCATCCGTCACCAGCGCGGCGGCGTTGGCGAACAGGAACGAGGAGCTGATCCCCTGCAGGATCCGCCACAGGATCAGCTCGGTGCCGTTGGCGGCGAAGCCGGCCCCGAGCGAGGCGAAGGCGAACAGCGCGAAGCCGGCCACGTAGGCCCGCTTGCGGCCGAACAGGTCACTGAGGCGCCCGGCCATCAGCACCAGCACGGTGGCGGCGATCAGGTAGGCCAGGATCACCCACACGAGCGCCAGCAGGCTCGTGTGCAGGGACCGCTCGAGGTCCGGGAGGGCGATGATCAGCGTCCCGGAGTTGGTGGCCGCGAGCAGCATCCCGAGGCTGGTGCAGGACAGCGCCCACCAGCGGTAGTGCTCGTCTCCACCGGCCCGCCCGAATCTCGCGACGCCGCGCGCACCGCGCCTGGGCCCGGTCCTCGTCACCGTCGCCAGGACGTCACCTCTGGGTAGCAGGAAGTTGACGTGAACGTAAGGATCAACATAGCAGTGGCAGGCGGGCATCGCGGGCGCGGGAGGGAGTGCTAGAACCAGTCCTGGATATGGGTAGCGCAGAGCGGGAGGTCCAGAAGAGCGAGCAGGAGTGGCGTGAGCAGCTGACGCCCGCCCAGTACGAGGTGCTGCGACGCGCCGGCACGGAGCCCCCCGGGACGGGGGACTACCTGTTCAACAAGCAGACCGGCGGGTACCGCTGTGCCGGCTGCGGGGCCGCCCTGTTCGGCTCCGGCGCGAAGTTCGAATCCGGGACCGGGTGGCCGAGCTTCACCGAGCCGGCCGTCGCCGAGGCGGTCGAGCTGCGTTCCGACAACAGCCTCTTCATGCGCCGCACGGAGGTTCTCTGCCGCCGCTGCGGAGGGCACCTCGGGCACGTCTTCGACGACGGTCCCCGCCCGACCGGACAGCGCTACTGCATCAACTCCCTCGCGCTGTCCTTCGAGCCCGACGAGTCGCGATGATCATGCACGAACAGTCGCGGCGGCTGTCCCAGCCGCTGCGCTGGGGACGGCGTGAGAAGACGGTCGTGGGCGTGCTGGTGGCGTGCGTGGTGCTGGCCGTCGCCGGCCTGGCGGCGTTCGCCCTCTCCAGCGGGTCGCCGGCGCGCAAGGACTGCATCTCGGTGACCTTCGCCAGCACCCTCGGAGGGGGCCTGCGCCACGCCTGCGGAGCCGAAGCGAGGAGCATCTGCGCCTCGCCCGTCGCCTACCGCACGTACGGCCCCCAGCTGGCCGACGCGTGCCGCGGGGCGGGCTTCCCCATAGTCCGCAAATAGCGCTCGCGAGCCCGGGATAGCGGGCTAGACAAATGTCGAAACCCGGGCCGGAAGATCTGGCCATCGTGGCCCTACCCGGGGTCCGGCGTCCGGGCTTTCATATGGCTGCGGCGCTCCGCCCGCGGTATCGCGGGCGTGCGCGCTTGGCAATATCGAGACAAAGGAGGCACATGACCTGGTTGCCGTACCAAAGCTGGCTTAATCCAGGGGACAACGCGTGGCAGATGACCGCCGCGACCTTCGTGGGGCTGATGAGCCTGCCGGGCCTTGCGGTCCTGTACGGCGGCGTGATGCAGAAGCGCTGGTCGGTGAACAGCATGATGCTCACGTTCGTGGCCTTCTGCGTGACCCTGATCGTGTGGGTGCTGTTCGCGTTCAAGATGGGATTCGGCGAATCCATCGCCCATAGCGGGGGTGGTACGTTCGGCGCCCACGGGTTCCTCGGAACCTTCCTGGGGAAGCCCGGGAGCGTCCTGAGCGACGTGGGCGAGGAGAGTCAGGCGATCATCCCGTCGATCACGACGGGGCCGCCGTTCCACTTCCCGCTGTCGTCGCTCGTGTACTTCCAGTTCGTGTTCGCGGCGATCACGCCGATCCTGGCCCTCGGTTCGGTGCTCGGGCGTGTGAACTTCAAGGCCTGGATCCCCTACGTGGCGATCTGGATCACGGTCGTGTACACGGTCAACGCCTTCCTTCTCTGGGGCGGCGGCTACTGGGCGGCGCACGGAGCGCTCGACTACTCGGGTGGTTACGTGATCCACCTCGCGGCCGGGATCTCCGGGTTCGTATTCGCCGCGGTGATCGGACCGCGTCTGCAGCGAGATCGAGAGATCGACGCCCCGAACAACCTGTTGATGGTGGCGTGCGGCGCCGGCATCCTGTGGCTCGGCTGGAACGGGTTCAATGGAGGTGACTCCTACTACGCGGGCAACAACGCGTCCGCGGCGGTGCTGAACACGAACGTCTGCACGGCTGTGGCGATGATGGTGTGGATCGCGTGGGATTACATCTTCCGCGAAAAGCCCTCGCTGATCGGGGCGGTGAACGGCATGATCAGCGGGCTGGTGGGGATCACACCGGCAGCCGGTTTCGTGAACGGCTGGGGCGCGATCATCATCGGGATCACCGTCTCGTCGGTGGTGTGGATGTCGATCCGGTTCCTCAGCCGGGCGCCGATGTTCAGGTCGGTGGACGACACCTTGGGGGTGATCTATACACACGGCATCGCGGGCTTCTGCGGAGGCATGATGGTTGGCTTAGTAGCCAACGATCACATGATCGAGTACTTCCCGGTGAAAAACTCGGGAGCGCTACCGAACTTCGCGGGCCTGTTCTATGGGGGCGGCTGGACACTTCTGCGGTGGCAGTTCGAGGCGGCCGTGTGGGTGATCGGGTACACAGCGATCGCAACCTTCATCATCCTCAAGCTGATCGGCATCTTCGTGCCGCTGAGGCTGTCCGACGAGGAGCTGGAGATCGGCGATCACGCGATCCACGGAAACGAGGTTTACCCCTCGGACGTGCCGACGCTCGGGGGCCCTCACGCGCCCACGTGGGAGCCCGGCGGGGGTGCGCTGCCCGCCGGCGCTGGAGCCTAGGCGCCCAACCAAATCCTTCCGCGCCCGGGCGTTCTCCCCACGGACGCCCGGGTTACGGAAGCACGAGTGCTGCGGCCCCGCGATCTCGCGGGGTCGCAGCCGTTTGAGGGGCTGGTAGGCTTCGCTGCTCAGTCCGGCGGGGGCCGGCAAGGGGGGCCGAACCCGGCCGGAACGAGGGGCGACGGGGAGTTGAATCCCCGATGGCGAAAGGGAGACACATGAGACGGATGCTTGACACGCATGGCAGCGGGGAAGGCCGGCGGGCAGCCGGCCGTGGGCAGACCCGGACGGGGCTGCGGCTCGTACTGGCAGTCGCGGCCGCGGGGGTCCTGTGGGCCGTGCTACCGGCTGCAGCCGGCGCCACCATCAGCTACGTGGCGATGGGGGACTCGTACACCTCGGGGCCCGGGATCACACCCTACGTCCCGACCGCGCCGCCGGAATGTGGGCAGTCCGAACTGAACTACCCGCACCTGGTGGCGGCGGCGCTGAAACTGTCGCTCACCGACGTGAGCTGCGGGGGAGCGGCCACGAACAACTTCACCGAAGCCCAGTACCCCGACCAGCCGCCCCAGTTCGACGCCTTGAGCGAAGCGACCGAAGTGGTGTCGCTGGGGATGGGGGGGAACGACCACGATCTGTTCGGGACCCTCGTGCAGGGCTGCACCGAACAGGGGTACATCCACTCGATGGAGACGGACCCGTGCAAGAAGATGTACGCGAAATTCGTGAAGAAATCCTTCGAAGAAGACAAGGCGCCCTACGAAACCGCCCTGCGGGAAATCCACGTGCTCGCTCCCAAAGCGAAGGTGTTCGTGGTCGGCTATCCGGAAATCACCCCCACCTCCGGAACGTGTGCCGGGTTCGAATTCTGGAAGGAAGCCGACCTGCAGTGGTTCCACAAGGTGACGAAAGCGGGCGACGCCAACCTGAAGAAGGAGGCCAAGGCCAACGGCGCCATCTTCGTGGAAACGTTCAAGGAGAGCGAAGGCCACAACGCCTGCCAGGAAGTCGGCACGCGCTGGATCGAACCGCTGTTCGGGTCGCTCACCGGAGTCGCCGTCCACCCGAACGCGACCGGTGAGGAACAGGACGCCTTCGACGTCGAGGGAGCGATGCTGAAGGCGGGGGTGCGCTAGCCGCCTCAGAAGCTGTTGGTCCGACGGCCGGCGTCCACCTGCGGGGGCCCCGGCCGTGTCGCGTGCACGCCCGGGGCGCCGCACGGGGGTGGCGGTGGTCATATCCGACCGTGGACCCGGTTCGGGCCCGGTCGGGGGACATACTGGGAAGGGAGCAGCTAAACCCCTCTCACCCGGGTAGGAGGTGGTCGGGATGTCCCACAACCTCGCCGAGATGTTCTCCCTGCTGGTCGACGACGACGCTCCGATCAGCTTTCGCGGCTACGACGGGAGCACCCTGGAGCGGACGGGGGCGGTGGGCGTCGTCGAGGTCCGCTCGCCGCGGGCTCTGCGATATCTCGCCACCGCACCCGGGCAGCTCGGTCTGGCGCGGGCATATGTGACCGGCGACATCGAGCTCCGTGGGGACCCTTACGCGACGCTGTTGACCCTCACCCGCCACTCCCGCAGGCCGATCCCTTGGGGGGAGATGCTCGCAAGCATGCAGCGCTGGATGCTCAGGCGCCCGGCGGTCCCGGCCGAGGAGGCTCCGCCGCCGTGGCGGCGGGGTGCGGTCCGGCACAGCAGACACCGTGATGCCCTCGCCGTCTCACACCACTACGACGTGTCGAACCGCTTCTACGAACTGCTCCTGGGTCCCACCATGACCTACTCGTGCGCCGTCTTCGACGGTCCGAACACGACTCTCGAGGACGCCCAGCGGGAGAAGCTCGACCTCGTGTGCCGCAAGCTCGACCTACGTCCCGGGCAGCGCCTGCTCGACGTCGGGGCCGGGTGGGGTGGGCTCGTGCGCCACGCCGCCGAGCACTACGGGGTCATGGCGGTCGGAGTGACGCTCTCGGGTCCCCAGGCCGAGTGGGCCCAACGCGCCATCCGCCGGGCCGGGCTGGGGGATCGTGCCGAGGTACGCCACCTCGACTACCGGGACCTCCACGAAGGGGACTTCGACGCGATCGCATCGGTCGGTGCGATGGAGCACTTCGGGGGGGCCGAGCTCGCCTCGCACTTCAGCTCGATGATCGGCCGCCTGCGCCCGGGGGGCCGGATGCTCAACCACTCCATCACCCGCTCATGGGGTAGCCAGCCCCGGCGGACGGGGAAGTTCATCGACCGATACGTGTTCCCGGACGGTGAGCTGGAGAGCCTTCCGGTCGTGATCGGGGCGATGAACGACCAGGGCTTCGAGATCCGCCACGAGGAGAACCTCCGTGAGCACTACGTCCTGACGCTAAGGGAGTGGGCGAGGAACCTGGAGCGTCGCTGGACGGAGGCGGTGGCCGAGGTCGGCGAGCGGCGTGCCCGCGTGTGGCGCCTGTACATGGCCACCTCGCGGATCGGGTTCACCTCCAACCAGATCCAGATCCACCAGGTGCTGGGCGTGCGGGTCGATCGGCAGGGCGATTCCGGCAACCCGCCACGGCCTTCGTGGAGGCGCCTCGGCGAGCCGGCGGCGGTCGTCCGGGCGAGCGGCCGCCGTTACGATTCGACCGGCTCGGTGCTCTCCGAGACGGGGTCGCTGGAGACGCCCACGCCCACCGGGCAGCTCACGCCGGTGCCTCCCAGCCCGCAGTAGCCGCCGGGGTTCTTGGCCAGATACTGCTGGTGGTAGCCCTCGGCGTAGTAGAAGGGGTGCTCGGCGTCGGCGGGTAGGAACTCGGTCGTGATCGTGCCGAGCCCGGCCGCGATCAGGCGCTCCTGGTAGGCGTCGCGGGAGGCTTCGGCGGCCACCCGCTGGTCCTCGCCCAGCCACATCAGCAGCGAGCGGTACTGGGTGCCGATGTCGTTGCCCTGGCGCATCCCCTGGGTGGGATCGTGGCCCTCCCAGAAGATCCTCAGCATGTCCTCGTAGCTGGTGCGGGAGACGTCGTAGCCGACGAGCACCACCTCGGCGTGCCCGGTCGTGCCGCTGCAGACCTCCTCGTAGGTGGGGTTGGGAGTGAAGCCCCCCGCGTACCCCACGGCCGTCGTGTACACGCCCTCGGCCTGCCAGAACATGCGCTCCGCACCCCAGAAGCAGCCCATCCCGAAGATCGCCGTGCGGATCCCGCTCGGGAACGGGCCCTTCAGCGGCGTCCCGAGCACCTCGTGGAGGGTGGGGACCCGCATCTCTTCGCTGCGCCCTGCAAGAGCCGTGGTTGCGTCCACCATTTCGGGTTCGCGGCGGTTGAACAGGCGCATGCCCCCAGGCTAGCCGATCCCGGTGGAGGCGTGCGATCGGCCGCCGGGGGCGGAGGATATGTCAGTGTTGGCGGCCATGAGCGAGGCCCAGCCCGTCCTGTATGAGGCCGCCGGGCGGATAGCCCGGATCACCCTGAACCGGCCCGAGCGGGGCAACGGGATCGTCCCCGCCCTGCTGCGGGGACTCGTCGAAGCGGTGGAACGTGCCGACCTGGACCCCTCGGTGCACGTCGTCCTGCTGAGCGGCAACGGGGCCGGCTTCTGCGGCGGGTACGACCTCGTGGCGAGCGCCGAGCAGATGGGCTCGTCCTCGACCTCGGCGGAGCCCCGGGGCGGACCCGGCTCCCCGCTCGACCCGGCCGTGGTGGGCGCCAACCACGACCCCTCCACGACGTGGGACCCGATGGTGGACTACGCGATGATGAGCCGCAACGTCCGGGCCTTCATGACGTTGTTCACGTGCTCCAAGCCGGTCGTCTGCAGGGTCCACGGGTTCTGCGTAGCCGGTGGCACCGACATGGCACTGTGCTCGGACCTGCTCGTGATGGCAGAGGACGCCAAGATCGGCTACCCGCCGGCGCGCGTGTGGGGTTCGCCGACGACCTCCCTGTGGGCCCACCGCGTCGGCGCCCAGCGCGCCAAGCGCCTCCTGTTCACGGGGGACTCCCTGTCCGGGGCCGAGGCCTTGGAGTGGGGTCTGGCGATCGAGGCTCCCCCCGCCGATCAGCTCGAGGAGCGCACCGAGATCCTGCTGGAGCGGATCGCAAGGGTGCCCGTCAACCAGCTGGCGATGATGAAGCTGCTCGTCAACCAGTCTCTCTACGCCCAGGGGCTCCACTCCACGCAGGTGCTGGGAACGGTGTTCGACGGCATCGCCCGCCACACCGAGGAGGGCTACGCCTTCCAGCGGAGGGCCGCCGAGGCAGGCTTCCGTGAGGCGGTCCGCGAGCGCGACGACCCGTTCGGCGACCGCGGCTCCTCGACCTTCAAGGGCTGACACGGCCACCCGGCGGCCTCTCGTCACTGGTGGGCGCTGGACCGACCCGGGGGGCGAGGGCTAGAATTGTCGCGACCTCGCGGATGTAGCTCAGCTGGCTAGAGCGTCGCCTTGCCATGGCGAAGGTCGAGGGTTCGAACCCCTTCATCCGCTTCATCATCGGCTCCTCGAAAAAGCCCAGCAAATCGCGGGGCTTTCTTTGTTCTCGGGGACTAACGGGACTAATGGTCGGCTACTCGGTCGCCGTGGGTACCAGCCGTGGGTAGCCAACACGCGCGAGATTCGCCACGTGTCGGAAGCTTTGGGTCGGGCAAGACCCTCGCCGCTGTTGCACAGAACCCCCGGCTCTTGGTGTGGTTCGGGCGATGTGAGCTGGGTAGGACCGATTGGGACCATGAATGAC
>DATJOU010000116.1:0-9406 GCA_035506775.1 Solirubrobacteraceae bacterium
GCGAGCGGCCACGTCGACTGCTGGGGCTACAACTACGACGGCGAGCTCGGCAGCGGGCGCTCGTGGAGCGAAGTGCCGACAGAAGTCCTCGGTGTCTCGCTCGCGGAACCCCCCGGCGTGGAAACGGGGGCGGCCGAAGAAGTCACCGCTGAAACCGCGGTGCTCCACGGGACGGTGGACCCCGAGGGTGAAGAAGTCACGAGCTGTACCTTCGAATACGGGCAGACGACCTCCTACGGCTCGAGCGTCCCGTGCTCGCCGACGCCAGGGTCGAGCAAAGTGAAAGTGACGGCAAACCTCTCCGGCCTCACAACGAACGCGATCTACCACTTCCGCATCACCGCGACCACCGGCGCCGGCACGACGGTGGGGCACGACCGCACCTTCACCCTGCTGCTGACGAGTTCCACTGGTGAAACCACGAACGCCGCGGAACCCGCCACAGCAACCGACGGCAACCTGTCCGTGGAAGCGAGCGGCGGAACCGGACGGGTCACGATCGGGCAGTACGGGCCGAACATCGGGGGACCGTCACTGGTGCATGGCAGCGGCCCCTACTTCCAGGTCTACCACAGCGCCTCATCGAGCTTCAAAAAGATCGAATACACCGACTGCGAACTCGACGGGGCGAAGACGCTGTGGTGGGACAACCCCGATTCCGGCTGGGAACCCATCTCCGAAAAGACCGCCGTCTATAGCGAATCCCCGACACCGTGCATCACCGTCACGGCCACCGAAAGCACCACACCGAGCATCGCCCAGCTGCTCGATCCGCGGCACGTCGGCGGCCCGTCGGACGCGCAGGAATACGGGAAATGCGAGCCGTTCAAGCACGGCGTGTACGGAGACAGCGGGTGCACGACGAAGGATCTGAAGAAGGGCAAGCCGAAGGGCAAATACGAATGGTTCCCGGCTCCCGTCGGCTGCTTCGGGCAGAAGAAGGGCCACTACGGAGACGCGGGTTGCACGCAGGAAAAGTATTCGGAAAACAAGAAGACGCATGAAAAGAAGTACAAAGGCTCTTACGAACGTGGGCTGAACACGCTCGCCGGCACTGCCGGCACCACGAAGCTCGCAGTGCAGGGCTCCGGCACGCTGGAATGCACGAGCGGCTCCCTACAGGCCTCGCTCGAAGCGGCGAAAACCGGCAAGGCCTCGCTGGCGCTTTCGGGTTGCAGCTTCGCTGCGCAGCAGTGCACGACCACCGGACAGGCGCCAGGCACGATCGCAACCGGTGAACTCGAACTGCTTCTCTACGAAGAAGCAGGGAAAGCCTACGTCGGGCTGTTCGGGGAAACGATCGCGAGCTTCGGCTGTGGGTCCACCTCCTTCACCTTGAGCGGCGGAATTTCCGCCGAAGCGAGCGGCTCGGGCGCCATGAGCGACGCCGGGCAGTGGGTATTCACGACCGGAGTGGGCGACCAGTTGCATGTCCGCCACGGCTCGACGGAATCCGAAGGCACCCTGAGCGGAACGGTCAAAACCTCCAGCGAACAGCCGCTCGAGATCCACCAGGCGTCCTAGCCGGAGCTCCCAGGAGACCGAGCGTCTAGTCTCCGGGAGCTTTGGCCTCGACCTGGCGCAACCGCTCGAGGCCCTCGAGGATCAGGTCGAGCCCCCAGGCGAACTCGACGGCGCTGTCGTAGCCGGAACCCGGGAGCTTCGCGGCGATCTCGACGAGGTACGGGTAGTCCTCGAGCCGCCCCACCGTCTCCGCCCTCCTGCGGGCGGCTTCACCGGCGCTGTCGGGGGTCTCGAACGCGAGATCTCGTTCCTGCAGGGCGAAGCCGTAGATGTAGGCGTCCTGGACCGAATACGCGTGGACCGCCATCGCGAACGGGAAGCCGGCCCCTCGCAGGCAGCCCATGACCGCGTCGTGGTGGCGCAGGTTCGCCGGTCCCGGGTGACGCGACTCCATCATCCCGATCGCCCAGCCATGGCGCTTCAGGGCCTCGCGCGTGGAGAGCGCCCGGAGCCGCATCGCGGAGCGCCAGTCGAGATCCGACGAGGGGAGCTCGATCTCGCTGAAGACGATGTCGACCATGCCGTCGAGGAGCTCGTCCTTGTTCGCCACGTGCTTGTAGAGCGCCATCGGCACGACCCCGAGCTCCTGCGCCAGCCCGCGCATGCTGAAGCCCTCGAGCCCGGCCTGGTCGGCGAGCGCGACGGCGGCCCGCAGCACACGAGTTCTGCTGAGCGGCTCCCGGGTAGCGATCTTCTGCTTTGCCATTGCGCTTGACAAGTGTACACCGTACACCTATAGTCCCCGCAAGACGAGTGTACGCCGTACACCTCACAACGAAAGGCAGCTCATGAACCCCGACGCGCCATACCCCGTCCAGTACTCGGTCGACTACCCCGACCGGCCGCTCAACCGCCTGACGACCTTCTTCCGCCTGTTCATGGTCATCCCGATCGCGATCGTGATCGGACTGATCGAGGGCGGCAGCTACGCCTACGGTGGCGGGAGGGCCGTCGCGACCGTCGGCGCCGGCCTCGTGGTGCTGCCGACGTTGCTGCTGCTCCTGTTCCGCCGGAAGTACCCGCGCTGGTGGTTTGACTGGAACCGCGAGTTGATGCGCTTCTCCGCCCGGATCGGCGTGTACATCGCGCTGATGGACGACCGCTATCCCTCCACCGACGAGCAGCAGGCCGTCCACCTCGACTTCCCCTACCCCGACGCCGCACACGACCTCAGCCGCGGCCTCCCGCTCGTCAAGTGGCTGCTGGCGATCCCCCACTACATCGTGCTGTTCTTCCTCTACATCGCCGCGTTCTTCGTCGTGATCGCGGCCTGGTTCGCGATCCTGTTCACCGGCCGCTATCCGCGGGGCATGTTCGACTTCCTCGTCGGCGTAGGGCGCTGGACCAACCGCGTGGTCGCCTACGCCCACGTGCTGGTCACCGACCGCTACCCGCCGTTCCGCCTGGCGCCGTAGGGGGGATGTCGGCTACTCGCTGTTGGTCTCGTAGGTGGTCTCCCGGTTGGCGTCGTTGAACATCTCCGAGACGATCGGCCACGACCCGTCGGGCTGGCGCTGGAGCACGCGCAGCGAGTAGTTGTCGCGCACCTCGATCTCGCCGCCGTCGGCAAGACCTTGGCCGAGCACCTGGAGGTGGGCTGAGACGAGGACAACCTCCGGCGTGAGAACGCGGATCGCGATCTCGGGCGGCCCCCTCAGCGTGCCCTGGTTGAAGTTGTCGTCGGCGAACAGCCCCTCCAGATAGGCGAGGATGTCCGCGCTGCCCTTCTTCACCGTCCCGAACGCGTTCACCCAGTCCGCGTCGGCGCTGTAGACATCGCCCATCGTGCTCACGTCGCGCTCTTGAAAGCCCGAACGCAGCGTGAGCAACGTCTTGGCGATCGCTTCCTGGTCGCCCTGCGGAAGCGCACTCAACTCGTCTGCTGCGTTCGCCACCTCACCCCCCGGCGATCGCCACGTACTTCGTCTCGAGGTACTCCCCGATCCCCTCGAAGCCGCCCTCGCGGCCGAAGCCCGACTGCTTCACGCCGCCGAAGGGGGCGGCGGGGTTGGAGACGACGCCCTGGTTGATCCCCACCATCCCGGTTTCCAGACCCTCGCTCACGCGCAGGGCACGGTTCAGGTCGCGCGTGTACGCGTACGCCACGAGCCCGTACTCGGTGCGGTTGGCGGCCGCGAGCGCCTCTTCGTCGGTCGAGAAGGTGGCGACCGGGGCCACCGGGCCGAAGATCTCCTCGCTCAGGAGCTCGGCGTCGGCCGGCACGTCGGCCAGCACGGTGGGCTCGTAGAAGTACCCGGGGCCAGCCAGCGCGGCGCCGCCGAGCAACACCCTCGAGCCCCGCTGGCGGGCGTCCTCCACCAGCTCGCTCACCTTCTCACGCTGTTTTTCGTCGATCAGGGGCCCCACGTCCACGCCGGGGTCGGTCCCGCGCCCCACCTTCATCGCCCCCAGCCGCTCGGCCAGGCCGTCGGCGAACCGCCCGGCGAGCGACTCGTGGACGTGGAAGCGGTTGGCGGCGGTGCAGGCCTCCCCGACGTTGCGCATCTTCGCCAGCACCGCCCCGTCGATGGCCGCGTCGAGGTCGGCGTCCTCGAACACGAGGAAGGGGGCGTTCCCCCCGAGCTCCATCGAGACCCTGAGGACCTGGTGGGCCGACTGTTCGATCAAGGTCCTTCCCACCTCGGTGGAACCGGTGAAGGACAGCTTGCGGGTCCGGGGGTCCTTCAGCAGCGGCTCGATCACCGCTCCGGAGTGCCTGGAGGTGATCACGTTCAGCACTCCCCCGGGAAGTCCCGACTCCTCGAGGATCCTGGCCAGCGCGAACATCGACAGGGGTGTCTGCTGGGCGGGCTTGATCACCATCGTGCACCCGGCCGCCACCGCCGGGGCGATCTTGCGGGTCCCCATCGCGGTGGGGAAGTTCCAGGGGGTCACGAACACGCACGGGCCCACCGGCTGGCGCATCGTCAGGATCCGCCCCTTGCCGGTCGTGTTGACCATGTAACGCCCGTTGATCCGGACCGCCTCCTCGGAGAACCAGCGCAGGAACTCGGCCGCGTAGAGGATCTCGGCCTTCGACTCCGCCAGCGCCTTACCCATCTCCAGGGTCATGATCAGGGCCAGCTCGTCGGCCCTTTCGGTCATCTTCTCGTAGGCCCGCCGCAGGATCTCTCCCCGCTCCCGGGGCGGGTGGGCAGCCCACTCGACCTGCGCCTCTGAGGCCGCCTCCAGCGCCGCGAGCGCGTCCTCGGGCTGAGCGTCGGCGACCTCGAGGAGCGTCTCTCCGGTCGAGGGGTCCTCGACGGGAAGCTGTCCCTCTCCGCTCGCCGGCCTCCAGTCTCCACGTATGTACAGGTCTGTGGGGACCTGCTCAAGGATGGTGCCCTCTCGGTCGAGAACACTCATCGTGGCCGCCCCACGGAGCGCCCCTGCGCGCATTCCCTCAGGAAGATGAGTAAGCGCCGCGTACGGATGCGCGGCCCGGTCTTGGCGTTCACGACGCCCACGGGCCCAACGTATCACCGGCGGGGTCCGGCCCCTGCCCGCTGGGCCGTGGCTCTGGCGGGGGCGCTCCTCGCCCTCGCCGTGGCGGCGCCCACGGCCGGAGCGTGGCAACAGCTGGTGGTCGAAGGGGCCGGCGAAGGACACGGCGTGGGCATGAGCCAGGACGGCGCCCTCGGGCTGGCCGAGCACGGCTACACCGACGCCGAGATCCTCTCCCACTACTACCCCGGCACGGCCCTCGCGACGGCCCCCGCGAACACCGTCGTCAAGGTGCTGGTGGGCTCGAAGGTGCAGCGCGTCCCGCTCGAACGCTACGTCCGCGGCGTCGTCTCCGCGGAGATGCCCTCCAGCTGGCCGTTGGCGGCCCTCGAGGCCCAGGCGATCGCCTGCCGCACCTACGCCATGACCGCCCACGCGGGCGGGTCGCGCTTCGACGTCTACTCCGACACCCGCTCCCAGGTCTACAAGGGGGCGGCGGCCGAAACCGCCCAGACGAACGCCGCCGTGGCGGCCACCGCGGGGCAGGTCGTGACCTACGCGGGCAAGCCCGCGATCACCTACTTCTTCGCCTCCTCCGGCGGCCACACGGAGGACGTCCAGAACGTCTTCGAAGGCTCCGAACCGTCCCCCTGGCTGCAGGGTGTCAGCGACCCCTACGAAACCACGGCCTCCCACTGGAGGTACACGCTCACCGACAGGACGGCCGCGGCCCGCCTGTCGGGGCTGTTCAAGGGCACCCTCCGCGGGATCGAGGTCCTGCGCCGCGGCGTCTCACCGCGGATCGTGCTCGCCGCGGTGCTCGGCAGCGGCGGCGACACCCACGTCTCGGGGGCCACCCTCGAGTACCGCCTCGGCCTTCCCAGCACGTGGGCCTACTTCAGCCTCCGCACCGGCTCCACCACCGTCCCCGAGCCCGACCTCAGCGGCCACGCCGAAACCGGCACCTCCACGACGACTCCGCCGGCGAGCCCCCAGCCACCTGGAGCGACCACCGAAATCTCGGCCGAGGGCGGCTCCAAGGCGCCCGCACCGGCCCCTTCGGGCACCGGCGGGGCGAGCGCCGGGTAGACCCGCCCGCTCGCGGCCCCGATCGCCCGTCATCCTGAGGGCGATGACGGTGCGCCTGCGACCCCTTCGCATCGAGGACGAGCAGCAGGCCCTCGCCGCACACGCCGAGCTCACCGCCGAGGGGTTCAGCTTCCTGCTCGACTGGTCCCCCTCGACGGCGTGGAGGGACTACGTGGCCCAGACGTCCGCCTGGCGCTGCGGGCACAGGCTTCCTGCGGACCGCGTCCCGTCCAGCTTCCTGGTCGCCGAGTCCGACGGGGAGCTCGCCGGCCGGGTCTCGGTGCGCCACGAGTTCAACGACTTCCTCGCCGCCTACGGGGGCCACATCGGCTACTGCGTACGCCCCGCGTTCCGCCGCCGCGGCCTCGCCGGCGAGATCCTCGGTCAGGGGCTGGTCATCGCCCGCGCCCATGGTGTAGACCGGGTGCTCGTGACCTGCGACGAGGACAACCGCGCCTCCGCGAAGGTGATCGAGCGCCGGGGAGGCGTACTCGAGGACAGGCGTGTCGACCCCGACGGCGTGCTCAAGCGCCGCTACTGGATCGGCTGAGCGCGATGCCCACCGCCCCCCTGCTGATCGCCGACGTTCCGTGGCTGCTGTACCGCTCCTTCTTCGCGCTCCCGAAAAGCATCACCGACGCCGACGGGGCCCCCGTCAACGCTCTCCTGGGGACGGTCAACGCGCTGCTGGCGTGCGAGGAGCAGCTGGCCCCCTCGGGCGGCGCGCGGGCGGTGGTCGCGTGCATGGGGGCGGAGAACGCCGCCTACCGCGTGGACCTGTATCCGCCCTACCACGCCCATCGCGACCCGATGCCGGTCGAGCTCGCCGGGCAGTGGCAGAAGGCCCCCGCGCTGCTCGAGGCCCTCGGCTACGTGTACGCCGACACCGAGGACCTCGAGGCAGACGACCTCCTCTACTCGTACTCCCGCACCGAGGCGGAGAACGGCGGGAGCGCCCTGATGGTGACCGCCGACCGCGACCTGTTCGGGGCCGTCAGCGACCGGGCCGAGGTGCTCGAGCTGGTCCGCGGCGGCGGGGTCAACCGTGTCGGGATCGAGGAGGTCCGAGCCCGCTATGGGGTCGACCCCCGCCAGGTCCCCGACTTCATCGCCCTCCGCGGCGACCCCTCGGACGGGATCCCGGGGGCACCCGGGATCGGCGCCAAGACGGCCGCCGAGCTGCTGCGGGCCCACGACACCCTCGAGCAGCTGCTCCTGGACGCCCGCTCCCCCGGCGGGGCCGGCCGCGATCTCCGCCCCCGCACCCGCGGAGCGCTGCTGGACAACGAGGACCAGCTGCTGGCCTTCAAGCAGATCGCCACCCTCCAGGAGATCGAGGTCGAGCGACCCCCCGACATCCCCACCGACCACCTCGCCGGCGCCGAGGCGGCCGCCGCCCTCGGAATGGGCCGCCTGTCGGACCGCCTGCGGGAGCTCGCCGGGGTCGCTAAGGCGTGAACTTGACGGTGATCACGTCGCCGTCGTTCATCACGTAGTCGCGACCCTCCAGGCGCAGGGTTCCGCGGTCGCGGGCTCCGCCGTAGCCGCCCGCGTCCACGAGCTCCTTCCAGGAGATCACTTCCGCGCGCACGAACCCCTGCTGGATGTCGCTGTGGATCTCACCGGCGGCATGCCAGGCGGTGAGCCCTTTGCGCAGGTGCCACGACTGCGCCGGCTTGGCCTCCCCGGCGGTGAAGAACGCGATCAGGTCCAGCAGCGCGAACGCCTCCCGCACCACCCGCTCGAGGCCCGACTCGCTGACCCCGAGCTCCTCCCTCATCGCACCCGCTTCCTCGTCCTCGAGCTCGGCCAGCTCGGACTCGATCCGCGAAGAGACGGCCACCGCCCGCGCCCCCTCCCCCTCGGCGTGCTCGACCACCGCGGCCGGGAGCTCGTCGCTGCCCTCGTCCACGTTGGCCACGAACAGCACCGGCTTGCTGGTCAACGACCCGAGGTCCCGGGCCGCGTTGGGGGCGTCCTCGGGGATCTCCACCGAGCGCACCGGCCTGCCCGCCTGCAGCGCGCCCACGACCTCCGTGAGCCAGGCCTCCTCGGCCTTCGCGGTGCGGTCTCCCCCCCGCGCCTGCCGGGCCACCCGCTCGAGCCGCCGTTCGGCCTGCTCGAGGTCGGCCATCACCAGCTCGGTCTCGATCGTCCCGATGTCCGCCAGCGGGTCCACCCGGCCCTCGGGGTGGATCACGTTCTCGTCGCCGTGGGCCCTCACCACGTGCACGATCGCGTCGGTCTCACGGATGTTGGCCAGGAAGCGGTTCCCGAGCCCCTCCCCCTGGTGGGCGCCCGCCACCAGCCCCGCGATGTCGTGGAAGGAGATCGTGTCCCACACGATCTCAGAGGCCCCGACCGTGCGGGCGACCTGCTCCAGGCGCTCGTCCCGGACGGGCACGACCGCGACGTTGGGCTCGATCGTCGTGAACGGGTAGTTGGCCGCCTCCGCCCCGGCTTTCGTGAGCGCGTTGAAGAGCGAGGACTTGCCGGCGTTGGGCATGCCGACGATGCCGATCCTGGTGCTCATCTGCGGGCTCCCGTCAGGCGGGCCGCGCCGGGGTGCACCTAGCCGAAGCCGACGTGCGGCTCTGCGCTATCGGCGCTGATGTAGACGACCTGCCCGAGGTACAGGCGCACGGGCCCGTCCTCCCCCTTGACTTCGTGCCAGCCCCCTCCCTCGATCGCCTTCTCCAGCGCCTTCAGTTCCTCCTCGCTGACGCGCAGCGCGAGCACCTGCCCGCCCTGGAAGCCGACCGTCACCCGCCGCGATCCCTGGGCCATCAGTGCACGCCTCCGGCCGGTTCCACGATCTCGGTCAGCACCCCTCCGGTGCCACGGGGGTGCAGGAAGGCCACCCGCGAGCCGCGGATCCCTCCTCGGGGCTCCTGGTCGATCAGCTGCATCCCGGCCTCCTTCAGGCTCGACAGCACGGCGTCGATGTCGCCCACCTGGTAGGCGACGTGGTGCATCCCGGGCCCCTGCTTGGCGAGGAAACGCCCCACGGGGGTGTCCTCCGAGAGCGGGGCCAGCAGCTCGACGTGGTTCTCCCCCACGTCCAGCAGCACCGCCTCCACGCCCTGCTCGGTGACCACCTCGCGGTGGGCCACCTCGAGCGACAGGCGGTCGCGGTAGAGCTCGAGCGCGGGCTCGATCTCGTGCACGGCGACCCCCACGTGGTCTATGCGGCTGAACACGAGGGGCAGTCTATATACGGCCCCCCGACCCTTGGAGATGCGCCAAGAAACTCCAAGGAACCTCTGAGGAAAGGCTTACCTTTGGGTAATGCGCCCAAAACATCATGAGGTCCGTGTCATGGGACATCGGCGCTCTCTGTCTCTCCTCG
>DATJOU010000117.1:0-2484 GCA_035506775.1 Solirubrobacteraceae bacterium
CCGTACCGTATGGTTCCTGAGCCCCAACGAGCGGCACCACACGCTCGGGGTGACGTCCATGCCCGGGCGTGGGCGGCTGATTCACCTGATGCTCGAGGCGGCCTCGTTCGATGACGTCGGGATGGCGCTCGACCGGCGGGAGGAGCTGGGCATTCCGCTGATGATGAGCCTGGGCAAGCACACCAACGACGAGATGACGTCGTTTTACGTGTACTCCCCGGAGCTGTACGCGATCGAGTTCGGCTACGGCGGCCTGAAGGTGGACGGCGAGCAGCCCACCTACCGGATCACCGGCGAGCACTGGGGCCACAAGATGTTCCCGCCGCCCGGCGCGCCCACCCCGCCCGCGCAGTAGCGACGGAGGCATGCGATGACTGATTTCAGCGCCCCCGGCGTAAGCGGTCTCGGCCTCCCCGCCCTGGACTGGGGCGAGGTATTCCACATGGGCATCCGGGTGGCGGACCTGGAGGCGGCCCAGCGCGAGCTGACCGAGTCGATCGGGGTGCGCTGGACGACCCCGGCCACCATCCCGATGAAGGCGTGGGCGCCCGACACGGGCTTCCAGAGCTACGACCTGACGATCTCGTTCACCACCGAGGGCCCGGTCCGCATCGAGCTGCTGTACGGATCGCCCGGCGGCTACCACGACGTCAGCAACGGCGGGGCCGGCCTGCACCACATCGGCGTCTGGGTCGACGACGTGGCCGAGGTCAATCGGGAATTGGTCGCCCAGGGCTACACGGTCGAACTGGCCGGGGACACCCCGGAGAAGGGCTACGGCTCCTTCACCTACGTCCGCTCGCCGGGCGGTGTCCTGTTCGAGCCCGAGTCGGGGCTGCACGGTTCCAAGGAGCGCTTCGAACGTTGGTACGCCGGTGGAAACCTCTTCTGACGCGTTCCGTGAGGCCATGTCGTCGTTCCCGAGCGGGGCGACGATCGTCACCACCAGCGACTCCGACGGCCGCTGGTGGGGCTTCACGGCCAGCTCGTTCTGCTCGGTCTCGATGGACCCGCCGCTGGTGCTCACTTGCCTGGCCAACAGCGCGCAGTGCTTCCCCGCGTTCGCCGAGGCGACCCGGTGGAACATCCACGTCCTCCAGCACCGCCACGCCGACCTGGCGATGCGCTTCGCCACCAGAGGCGCGGCCAAGTTCGACGGGGCGGGCTTCCAGCCCGACGCGGACGGCCTGCCGTTCCTCAAGGGCGTCAGCATCTCGCTGCGCTGCACCACCTACTCCAAGGTCGACGGCGGCGACCACCTGGTGCTGATCGGCCAGGTCGAGGAGGCCGGCCTGGGCGAGGAGATGCCGTTCGTCTACTTCCGCCGCAAGTTCCACGCGCTGCCGGTCGCCGACGACCACGCGGCCGCGAAAAACGGTCAGGCTCCGTCCAAGCCCACCCTCCCGGTCGTGATCGAGCTCGACCTCGGCTGGATGTTACGGCGCCGACAGCAACCAGAACACATCCACCGGGAAGTCGCCCGTCGAGGGGTCGGGATCACCGTAGATCTCCCAGCGAGGCCCGGCCGGCCGGTACCCGTTCGCCTCGCTCCACGCGCGCACCGCCTGCAGCTGGAGGCGTCGAAGGCGCGCGGGGACCGGGTGCGGTCCCGGGACGGGGAATACCCGGCCGAGGAGCTCGGCTTCGCGATGACGGCCAGCGCCTATAGCGCCGGCCTCCTGCTCGACATGGCCGCCAACATCGTCGGCCGGCTCCCGGCCACCCTGGCCGGCGCGCGGCTAGGGGGTGCAGGCCGGGCGGAGACGCGAAACTTGTCGGCGCGGACGCCCGCCCGGCCCCCCTCACAGCGCGGCCCGTCCGCCGGCGGGCCGCGAGCCTCGCCCCGGCCGGGTGGGGCCGGGGTAAGGGGACTAGCGGGCCGGGTAGCGCTTCCGGAGATCGGTCATCATCGTCACGGCGGAGTCGTAGCCGATCGCGGCGGCGTTCGGCTCGCTCACGTCGAACAGCAGCAGCTCGCCGTCTCTCCTCGGCTTGATCAGCACCTCGGGGCACGCGATCACGAAAGCCTCTCGCTCCTCAACCGCGTCCCAACGGCCTCGTGCGGCTCGGCCTGCCGGGGCGGCTGCGCGTCTCCCAGCCCGAACGCGGCGCTCACGGCCGGATCTCCGCCTATGTGCATTTTCCGGTCGTCGTGGGGGTCCATCCCCAGCGCGTCGCGACCGACGCGACTATCTGGAGACCCCGCCCGGCCTCGGCCTCAGCGCCCGCCGCCGCGAGGAGCGGGAAACCCGGCGCGCGGTCGTAGACCTCGACGACGACCGAGGCGGGGGTGAGCAGCAGCCTGACGGCGACCGGGGTCTCGCCCGCCTCGGACGCGACGACGGCGTTCGTCATCAGCTCGCTGACGATCAGCCCGGCGTCGTCGGCCAGGTCTCCCCGGCCCCACGCGCTCAGCTGAGCGGTGACCGAGGCGCGGGCCGTACGGGGGGCGGTGTCGAGCGGCGCGAGCGTGACGGGGGCGGT
>DATJOU010000118.1:0-3169 GCA_035506775.1 Solirubrobacteraceae bacterium
GGAACACCCCCAGGGAGCTCGTCGCCGACACGTTGATCAACAGCGGCCCGGTGTAGCTGAGGCGATCGGCCGGCGCGTCGATGGTGATCTTCGGCCCCGTGAAGACCCCGCATTCTTCGGTCAGCTGGTCGCCCTTTTGGACGTATTCGCGCATCGCCGTAAAGGACGGCTTGTGCGAGCCGTTGCTGCGCAGCAGCCCGGACAGCACCGGGGGTTCGTCCTGGATCGGGAACCACAACGCCACCTGCACGTACGGGTCCTGGGCCATGCAGTGGTAGGCCTGCTGGAGGTAGGTGGCCTGCTGGGCCTCGGTGACGCCCTCGGGCTTCTGTCCGGCCCAGGCGCCTTCCGGGCAGATCGCGCTCGTGGTGCGCCAGCTCAGCTCGGTCATCCAGATCGGTTTTTCGTCCCCGTTGGCGAGCATCACCTTGCGCACTTCCCGGTAGGCCAGGAACGAGTCGGGGTCCATGCGTTCGTCGGGGTCGCGCAGGTATTCGTACGGCGAGAGGATGTCGCAGGCCGTGTCCGTGTGGACCCCGACGGCGTCGAAGTAGCCCTTGCCGCCGGCGGCGTAGACACCTTCGAGGAATTCGTAGTCATTGCCCGTCAGGCCACCCAGCACGACCGTGGCCTGGGGGTCGACCGCCTTGACGGCGGGGTAGGCCGCCTTCAGCAGCTGGACGTAGGCGGCCGGGTTGGGGGCACCGGTCCAGAATCGCGACGCGTCCTCCTCGTTCCAGATCTCGAAGGCGGTCACGTGGCTGCCCCACACACGGGCGAGCGTGGCGACGAAGTTCGCGTAGTCCTCGGGGTTGGCCGGAGGCATGTGTTCGTCCGCCGAGCCCGTCTCCCATTCGGGCGTGGAGACGACGTCGAGGATCACTTTCGTGCCCGCGGGGAGCGAGGTGAAGATGTGTTCGTAGTAGGCCAACGCGTTCGCCGTTACCGGCGCCGGCGTGGGCTGCAGCGAGCGCCAGTTGATGAACATCCGCACCCAATGGACACCGAGGGACTTGACCCCCGCGATCTGCACGGCGCTGCCCGTGCCGAGCCCCACGCCAGGTTCGGCGGCTCCCGCCGCGGGCGCTCCCGCGAGGCCTGCGACGGCGAGCGTCAGCGCGGCGATCACGCCCACGCAGGTGGTCAGGAGGAGCGGTAGGCGGGCGGCTCGGGCGGGTCGCCGAGCCCGCGTGAGGAGGGGGTTCGAGGAGGTCACGGACGTATGATCGACTCCCATCGTGGAGCACTTGACCGAACCGTCGTCGCGCTGGACGCGCGAGTGCCGGTGGGACGTCCCTTCTGGGAGGCCGGAGCTGGGCGGCGGTCAGCTTCACGTATGGCGGGCGGATCTGGACGCCGCTTCGGAGGAGCTGGTCGGAGTTTTGAGTGAGGCCGAGCAGGCCCGTGCGGCGCTTATCCTCGGCGAGCCCCGGCGTCTGCGCTGGGCCAGGGCGCGCGCGATCCTCAGGACGCTGCTCGGTGTTTATCTGGGAGTGGAACCGCGTGCAACGAGAATCCGCTACTCGCCCCAGGGCAAGCCTGGCGTGAGCGCTCGCAACGATGGCGACGAGCTCTTCTTCAACGTCTCACACTCCGGGCCGCTTGCACTGTTGGCCTTCACCCGCGCCGGAGACGTGGGGATCGACGTCGAGCTTCCGCGGCCGCGCACGACCGAACTATCCGCGCTCGCGGGGCGGGTTTTGGGGCCGGCCGAGGGCCGCCGCATCCAGGAGCTCCCCGAGGAGATCCGCGAACGCGAGGTCCTGCGTGGCTGGGTCCGTCACGAGGCGCTGCTGAAGCACGCGGGCGGGCCCCCGGGACAGTCGTGGCTGGGCGAACTCGATCCCGGCGGGGAGGCGACGGCGGCCGTGGCGCTCGACCGTGCCCCCACCGAGCTGCGCTGCTGGGAGTGGTCACACGGCGGTGCGCGCCCCCATGATTGCTAGCTTTGGCGCACCGTTGTCGACGATCGTCTCCCCACCCCCGGCGGTGCCGGCGGCCGGCGGTCCGGCTGCCCATCCAGCGGTGTCGGTGGTGGGCGTCAGCAAGGCCTTCCGCCTACCCCACCAGCAATACCACACGCTCAAGGAGCGCGCCCTGCACCCCTTCCGCTCGCGCAGCTTCGACGTGCTCCAGGCCGTGGACGACGTCAGCGTCGAGATCGCACCGGGAGAGTTCTTCGGGATCGTGGGCCGCAACGGCAGCGGCAAGAGCACCCTGCTGAAGTGCCTGGCGGGGATCTACAACATCGACGAGGGCGACCTGCACGTACGCGGTCGCCTGTCGCCGTTCATCGAGTTGGGCGTGGGCTTCAACCCCGATCTCACCGCCCGCGACAACGTCGCCATCAACGGGGTGATGCTGGGGCTGACGCGCAAACAGGTCCGCGAACGCTTCGACGCGATCGTCGGCTTCGCCGAACTGGAGGACTTCCTCGACCTGCGGCTGAAGAACTACTCCTCGGGGATGGTGGTGCGGCTCGCGTTCTCGATCGCGATCCAGGTGGACGCCGAGATCCTCCTGATCGACGAGGTGCTCGCGGTCGGCGACGCGACCTTCCAGCAGAAGTGCTTCGACGAGTTCCACCGCCTCAAGGCGGAGGGACGGACGATCCTGTTCGTCACCCACAGCATGCTCGACGTGCAGCGCTTCTGCGACCGCGCGATGCTGCTCGAGAAAGGACGCGTGGTGGAGCTGGGCGACCCCACCACGGTCACCCGCCGCTACAACGAGCTGAACTTCGGGCGCACGCTGCACCTGGACACCGGAGCGGGAAAGCTCGACCCCGACAAGCGCCTCGAGGCCGAGATCGCCGACGCGTGGTTCGAGAGCCCGGCGGGCGAACGGGTCACCGCCGTCGCCCACGGCGAGCCGTGCTGCGCGTGCCTGGAGGTCCGCTTCAACGAGCCCATCGACGACCCGATCTTCGCCGTCACGCTGCGCAACGAGGCCGGCCACACGGTGTTTGCCACCTCGACCGTCCTGGACCACGGCCCGACCGGGCACTTCGACGCTGCGAGCACCACCACTGTGAGACTGCGGTTTGAGAACTGGCTCACCGCAGGCCGCTACAACATGACCCCGTCGGTAGCCCTCAACGGCCGCGGCGACGCCACCATCGACCTGCGCGAGAACCTCGCCTCGCTGATCGTCCACGGCGGCCCCGCCA
>DATJOU010000119.1:0-11760 GCA_035506775.1 Solirubrobacteraceae bacterium
CCCTCGGCCAGCCCGAGCAGGCGGTCCTCTGCACCTTGATGCTCCGGGGCCCCCAGACGCCGGGTGAGCTCAAGCAGCGATCCGAGCGGATGTATCCGCTCGCCGACCTGGCCGCGGTCCACGCGGCGCTCGAGACGCTGATCGATCGCGACCTCGCCCGGCGCCTGGATCGGCGCCCCGGGCACAAGGAGGAGCGCTACGTCCAGCTCCTGGACCGGGGCGAGCAGGGCGAGGAGGCCTCACCCTCCGCCGGCCCCTCCCCGCAGCAGGCGACCCCGCCGCTCGACCAGGCACCGCCATCACCGCCAACGCCCCCGCCGGCCGCGCCGCAGGCGCAGGGGGCCCCGGCGGACCTGGAGGAGCTGCTCTCGCGGGTCGAGCGGCTGGAGCGGGAGGTTGCGGAGCTGCGTACCCGTTTGCGCCATCCTGTCTGACGGTGGACAGGGTATGACGCACCTCGCCACGGCGATCCTCGCCGCCTCCTCTCCCGACACCTCCACCGGGGTCGGCATCCCGATCGCGATCGCGGCGGGACTGGTGTCGTTCCTCTCCCCGTGCGTGCTCCCGCTGGTCCCGGGCTATCTCTCGACCGTCATCGGGGTCACCCCGATGGACCTCAAGGACGGCGTCGGTGCCCGCCGGGTGCTGGTCCCGAGCCTGCTGTTCATCGCCTCCTTCTCGGCCATCTTCATCCTGCTCGGGCTCAGCGCCACCGTCCTCGGGTCGGCCCTCAAGGAACACAAAGCCGCCCTCACCCAGATCGGGGGCTGGCTGATCATCGCCATGGGGCTGATCTTCCTGGCGAGCCCGTTCGTGCGGTTCCTCAACCGCTCGTGGCACTCGGAGTCCCTGATCCGGATGGCCGGCCGGGGCGGCCCGCTGATCGCCGGGGCGGCCTTCGCGATCGCCTGGACCCCCTGCACCAGCATCACCCTGGGTGCGATCCTCACGCAGGCGGCGATCTCCAGCTCGGCCGCCCACGGGGCCCTGCTGCTGGCCTTCTACTCGCTCGGGCTGGCGATCCCGTTCCTGGCGATCGCGCTCGCCTTCGAGCGGATGAGCGAAGCCCTCGGGGTCGTCCGGCGCCATTTCCCGGTCGTGATCGCCGTCGGAGGAGCGGTGATGATCCTGCTCGGGCTGCTGATCGTGACGGGGGAGTTCACGACGCTCAACACGTGGGCGTCGAAGACGATCCCCTGGCAGGAAAGCGTTTAGGAGGAGACGGCCCCGGCCCCGGAGGAGGCCGCGGCCCGGCGGCGCTCGCGGAAGCGCCGTTCCCAGGCTTCCTGGTTGCGTTTCGCGTCCCGGATGAAGGGTGAGACCCCGATCGCCTTGACGATCAGGCGGTTGATGGTGGACTCCGGAGAGGGGAGGGGACGCATCACGTCCACGAACAGCACCACCCGGGTCTCGTCGGTGTCGTTCCACACCTCGTGGTTGAAGGTGTCGTCGAAGATCAGGCTCTTGCCCTCTTCCCAATGGCGGATGTCGTCTCCCACCCGGATCCGGCATGCGGGGGCGTCCTCGGGGACGATCAGGCCGAGGTGGTAGCGGAGCACCCCCTTGTAGGGGCCCCGGTGGTCGAGGATGTGCTTGCGGGGGGAGAGGATCGAGAACATCGCCGTCGTCATCCCCGGGATTTCCCGCATCAGGGCGGCCGTCCGGGGACACATCTCGACCCCCAGCTCCGCTTCGAAGCCGTATCCGTACAGGAAGAAGGTCTTCCAGCGGTCGTCGTCCGTGATCTCGATCTGGTCCTTGGAGATGTCCTGGAAGTTCGGGAGCGCGTCGTGATCCTCGAGCAGCGTCGCCATCTCATCTCGGATCACGGTCCAGTTGCGCTCGATGTGCTCAACCCAGGGAAACTGGCCGGTGTCGAAGAACGTGTGGTCTCCGACCAGGGAGCGGCGGCCGATGAAGCGCTCGATCGGGGTCAGGATCCGTTCACCGACGGAGATCGTCAGCTCCACGATCCGGTCCCGGCGTGAGTCCGCCATGGGGCCAGACGCTATCGCACACGTTCTCCGAAACGACCGACGCCCCGCCGAGGGGTTCCGGGCGGGGCGTCGGTGGGGATTCGGGGTGGGGAGGGTGCTCGGCGGCGGCGGGTCCCGCCGCCGGGGGATGCTGCGTTGCTGCGTCGCGCCTGGGGCCGGGAGCGCTCTGGCGCGAGGGGTGAGGCTTACGCCGCCTCGCGCAGGGCCGCCAGCTCGGGCGACTCGGCGAGCTTCTTCAGGGCCCGCTGCTCCAGCTGGGAGGCCCGCTCGGCGGAGAATCCGAGACGCTTGCCGATCGCGGTCAGCGTCTGGGGCTCCTCGGGGCCGGTGCCGAAGCGCATCGTGAGGACCTTCCGCTCGGTTTCGGGCAGCTGCGAGATCGCCCGGTGGACGATCCGCTCACGCTCGTTGTCCCAAGCGGTCTCCTCGGGCACCTGGGCATCGGAGGGGAGGAGGTCTCCGAGGGCGGTGTCGCCGTCCTCACCGATCTGCTGGTCGAGACTGACGAGGGCGGCACGCTGGTGGCGTACCTCCTCGACCTGCTCGATCGGCAGCCCGGTCTCCTCGGCCAGCTCCTCGATCGTGGGCTCACGGCCCAGCCTGACGGACAGCTCACGCTCGACGCGCCCGACCTTGCGGGAGCGCTGGGCTACATGAACCGGGAGGCGGATCGTGCGGCCGGAGTTCTCCAGGCCGCGCTGGATCGCCTGGCGGATCCAGAGCGTCGCGTAGGTGGAGAAGCGGAAACCCTTGCGCCAGTCGAACTTCTCGCTGGCCCGGATCAGCCCGAGCATCCCCTCCTGGACCAGGTCGCCGAGCGGCAGACCCTGGTTCTGGTAGCGGCGTGCATTCGACGCCACCAACCGCAGGTTGGAGTTGACGAGCAGTTCCTTTGCGTGCAGGTCGCCCTTCTCGATCTTCTTGGCCAGTTCGATCTCCTGGGCCGGGGTGAGCAGCGGGTAGCGCCGCGAGTGCGCCAGCAGCTGATCCACGGCCTCGGGGATGAACGTCTCGCTGGGGGCGAGGTCGGTGCGCTCGATCGGGCTGTCCAGACGCTCGGCCGCCGGGTTCTCCGTGCCGTGCTCGTCCAGGACCTGCTCGGTCTCGACGTCCGCGCCGTCCGGGAGGGCGACGACGGTGTCGTCCAGCGCTGTGGTGTTAGGGGCGGGGGAATTAGACATGGTGGGGCGTCCTTCTTAATCCGATTAGTACAGTCGGAATTATACGCCTCGATAGTTGCGTTGTCAATTAGTCTCTCAGGCGTTGGTTACAATTGCTCGTTCGACGTTCTGTACGCGCTCCCCTGCCTGCGGAGATCACATGAAGAGCGATTCCCGCACGGCTCAGGAGCAAACCCGCGGGCGGGCCTGACGGAGCGGTCCGTCGCACCGTTCCATCGGCAGGTGCTGCCGCGGGGGCTGAGTCCGGAGCCTCCGGACTCCGCACATGAACATACACCGTAGGGGCCGGAAGGGAACACCGGCCCCGGTCGGCGCCCCGGGGGCGCTCAGTGGGGGCGGGAGGCCGCCGCGGTGGGGGAGGGGGCGATCTCCAGCAGCTCTTCGCCCCGGTGATCGACCTGGAGGGTGGTGTGGTCGAGCCCGAAGCGCTCGTGCAGCAGCTGCTCCAGCCGCCTACGGAGCTCGTGGCAGTCCCGATCCGGGCCCACCAGCACGTGGGCCGACAGCGCCGGAAACCCGCTTGTGATTTCCCACACATGTAGGTCGTGGACTTCCACGACCCCGTTCTGGGAGGCCAGCGCCTCTCCGACGGCACGGGGGTCCACGCCGGCGGGTGCGGCCTCCAGGAACACCCGTGCGGAGGCCCACACGAGCGACACCCCGGCGCGGGTCATGATCGCGGCGATCAACAGGGAGGCGATCGGGTCGGCCCGCTCCAGGCCCGCCGTCAGGATCAGGATCGCGGCGGCGGCGGTGGCCAGACCGGCGTAGAGGTCGGTCACGACGTGCTGGAGGCTGCCCTCGATGTTGAGGCTGCGCCGCTCGGCTCCCGAGAGCAGGCGTACGGCCACCAGGTTGGCGGCGATGCCCCCCACGGCGATCACCAGCATCAGGGTCCCGTTCACGTGGGGCGGGGTGACCAGGCGCCGGATGCCCTCGTAGGCGATGAAGGCGGCCAGGATCAGGAGCGTGATGCCGTTGGCCTGGGCTGACAGGACCTCGGCGCGGGAGAAGCCGAAGGTCATCGCCCCCCGGGCCGGGCGGCTGGCGAGCCGCAGGGCCACCAGCGACAGCGCCAGGGCGCCGGCGTCGGCGAGCATGTGGGCCGCGTCGGAGAGCAGGGCGAGCGAGTGGCCGACCACCCCGCCGGCGATCTCGACCGCCATCACGGTGAGCATCACGACCAGCGTCGCCGTCACCCGCCGGCGGTCCCCCTCGGGACTGAGGTGGTGGAAGTGACCGCCGTGGGAGTGGCCCATCACCATCAAGATACGCGTGCCACGGGCGCCCGCCGCACGCGATCGCGCCACCCCGCCGCTTTACGCTCCCGGGGATGAGCCGCGTACACGAGCGGGGCCCCGCGATTAGCGCCCAGCAGACGACGATCGTCTCGGTGGGTGTGGCGGCGGCGCTGGTCGCCTTGAAGCTGGGGGTGGGCCTGGGTACGCACAGCCTCGGCCTGGTCTCGGCGGGGATCGAGTCCAGCGGGGACGTGGTGGCGGCGGGCCTGACGGTGTTCGTCGTGCGACTCGCCGGACGGCCGGCCGACAGGGGGCACCCCTACGGGCACCGTCGGGCCGAGAACCTGGGGGCGCTCGGGGAGGCCGGGATCCTGCTGGCGGGGGCGGTGGTGGTGACCGTCGAGGGACTCCGGCACCTGATCGTGGGCGGGTCGACCACCGACATCCGCTGGTTCCAGTTCGCCATCCTCGGGGTCGCGATCGCCCTCGACCTGAGCCGGACGCTGGTCTCCAGGAGGGGTGCGTCGCTGTTCGAGAGCCCCGCCCTGCGGTCCAACGCGTGGCACTTCGGGGCCGACCTGCTGGGGTCGGTGGCCGTCGTGGCCGGTCTGCTGGCGGTCAAATGGGGCTGGGACGACGGGGACGCCGTGGCCGCCCTGGTGGTGGCGGCGGTGATGCTCGTGGCCTCGGCCCGGCTGGCGGGGACGAACGCCAACGCGTTGATGGACCGGGCCCCCGTCGAGGCCAGGGCGGCCGCCGAGGAGGCGATCGCCGAGCTCAGCGAGGACTTCGAGCTCAGCCGCCTGCGCCTGCGTGAGTCGGCGGGGCGCTACTTCGCCGACGTGGTGGTGAGCGTGCCCCCCGGACAGGCGGTGGTGGAGGGGCACCGGGCCGCCGACCTGATCGAGGGGGCCGTCGAGCGGGCGCTCCCGGGGAGCGACGTGGTGGTCCACGTGGAGCCCCGCCGCCGGGGCCTGGACCTCCGTGAGCGGGTGCTCGCGATCGCCCTGGCCGAGCCGCTGGTGAAGGAGGCCCACGACATCACGATCTTCGAGCACGAGGGGAACACCAGCGTGTCGCTGCACCTCAAGTTCCCGCCCGAGCTGGACCTGCAGGAGGCCCACGACGCCGCCGAGCGGATCGAGCAGGCGATCCGGGAGCTGCCGGGGGTGGGGGAGGTGCAGACCCACCTCGAGCCACTCGAGCGTCCCCTCAGCGGGCGCTCGGCCGACGGGGACGGGGACGGGGGAAGGGGCCAGCAGATCCAGGGCCTGGTCCGGGAGCTGACCGGCTCCGAGCCCCGGCTGCTGGAGCTGATCTCGACCGAGGTGGGGCTGGTGCTGTTCCTGACCCTCAACGTCGGGGTGGGAGAGTCGCTCACCGACGCCCACCGCCTGGCCAGCGAGCTGGAGGACGAGCTCCGCAGCCGCGTGGAGGGGATCGCCGAGGTGGTCGTGCACACCGAGCCGTAGGGCGCTCTTGTAAGCTTCGGCGCGTGCCGAGGATCCGGCCCACGAACCACCCGCTGGCGCGTCCGACGGCGGTGGGGCTCGGTGTCGTGGTGGCGCTCACGATCGCCGCCTGTGGGAGCTCGAACAGCTCGACCACGAACACCACCACGACCGCGGCCACGACGCACACCACGGCGACCTCGAAACCGCCGGCCAGCGCTCAGCGCCTGACCCTCGAAGCCGACAAGTCGGGGGAACTGAAATACAACAAGACCGAACTCACGGCCAAAGCCGGGGCGGCGACGTTGACGCTGACCAACAACTCGCCGCTGTCCCACAACGTGACGATCGAAAACTCCTCGGGCAAGGTCGTGGCCGCCACGACCACCTTCGACGGGGGCTCCCACACGATCCCCCTGAACCTCAAGCCGGGCACCTACAAGTTCTTCTGCTCGGTCCCCGGCCACCGCATGGCCGGGATGGAAGGCACCCTCACCGTCCAGTAGGCGTCCGGGTAGGGGGCTAGCGGGCGTGCCTGTTTTGGGAGCCCTTGTGGTGGTCGCGGGAGAGGATCCGTTCCACGCGCCGCTCGACGTGGGCGAGACGGACCTTGTGGGCGGATTCGCTGATCCTGCCCGTCTGGGCAGCGGTTTCGAGTTCGTGCTCGCGAGCCGCGAACAGTGCCTTGGCGAGCCCCTCGCGGGAGCGGCCCGGAGTCGATTCGGCGATGTCCGCCAGCGTCTTGCCCGAGCGCATCTCCCTGGTCATCTCGGTGGCGCTGATCCCGAGGTAGGAGCGGGCGACCGCGAGCAGCCCGGAGTCTCTGCCCGCGCTCGACCCCGGTCCTCCCGGTTTGGCCACGGCTGCCTTCAGGCGCTTGGGGAGCGTTTCGGCCTCCTTGGCGAGGTGTGAGCGGCGGTTGGCGACAAGCACGGCGATGAGCCCGCTTTCGGACCTACCGGGGGTGGCGGCCGCGATCTGGCCCAGGGACTCGCCCTGTTCGAGATCGGTGGTCAGCTGATCGACGGAGATGCCCAGGTATTCGGCCGCTGCCTGCATGCGCGTCGGCTCCGGCAGGCGGGCCGGGTCCGAGGAGACCCGCGCTGGGTGGACCGAGTCCACCTCGACCAGTGTCGCCGGGTGCCCTGATTGGCCGGTGGCCGACACGGCCGCGACGCTCGCGCCGGCAAGCGCGGCCAGGACCACGGCGACGAGTGCCATCCTCCGGGAGATCCGTCCCCTCATCCGTACTCAAAGGTTGACATAACTGGCCGACGACCGCCACCGCGGAAAACCGCTCCGTGGGCCCGTGGGTGGGGGAGGGTGCAAAGATTCTCTGGTCCCCCACCAGAAAGGACTCCATGTCCACCCCGGAGAACGAGAGCCCTGGAGACGCGTCGAACCACGATCCGCGGGCCAAGCTGATGCAGGAAGTGGCCGAGCAGATGGACGCGATCGAAACCGACTTCGGAGACAACTACGAGATCGGGCGTGTGATCACGATCGTGGAAGTCAAAAGCCCCGACGGGAATGTGGGCCTGAGAGTGCGGGCGGGGATGTACCCGTGGGTGGCCATGGGGATGCTCCAAGCGGCCACCAAGATCATCGAAGGCGGCGGCGAGTAGACCTCTCGAACGACCGTGGACGCATCCGTGGACCAGGAGTCGGGTGGGCCCCCGTTCGTGTGCGCGGCCTGTGGCTGCCAGAGCGACGCCGACTCGCTCGCGGAGGCGATCACCTACGGGTGGCTGATCGACACCGACACCGAGCCGCCGAGATACCTATGCCCGGCGTGCGCCGAACGGGCGCCGGCGTCCTGGCCGTGAGCCGACGGCAGCGGCCGCCGACGGTACGTCAGGCGTACTGGGCGTAGTCGGACATCGGGGACCCGGCGAAGAACACGAACCAGACGAGGAGCAGGATCACGGCCACGTAGACCACGACCGTGACGATCCGCTCCAGCAGGCTGGTTGGGACCTGACGGACCGGTTCCCGTTGGGAGTTGAAGGAGCGAAGCCACGTGAGCCGGGCTTCACGGGTGGGGAGGCCGACGAGCAGGCGGTAGCGCTGCTCGAGCCACAGCAGTGTCACCGAGATCGCGACCGTGAGCACCGCCAGGGTGACGATCACGACGAACAGCGGGGTCATGCTGAGCTCGCGTTCGTCTGCCGCCTGGGATCCCACCCAGAGGGCGAGCACGGGTGAGCCTGTCCAGAGGTTGATCGACAGGAAGGCGGTGGCGGCGGCGAAGAGAGCTCGCTTGAGCATGTGCTGCGTGGCAGCGACGGGAACCGTCTCGTCGGAGATCGCCGTGGCCGTGACCGGGACCTCTTCGCGTGTGCCGCTTCGCAGTCGAAGCGGGGTCTGGATCCGCTCCTGCATCGCCTCTCTGCAGAGAGGTTACAGCCGCGGGTGGAGCCGGCAGGTGTGGCCGCGCCGGCTCGTTCAGGTTCGAAGCCGAACGTCCGCTGTGCTTGCGGTCCCGGCGCTGCGACCAGGTGCCTCCTCGCAGCTCCAGTAGAAGTTCGTGTGGGCGATCACCTGGGCCGGCGGCGGGGCACCCCAGCGCGTGCAGTCCTCGGTCGTGTGGGCGTCTCTGACGAGCAATGTGTCGTAGCCCCGCTCATGCGCGTCGCGGACCATGTCGCTCTGCACGTCGACGACGAGCAGGGCCGTGTTGGGTCGGGCCTCGAGTGTGGTCACGGGTGCGTTCAGCGTACCCACCTACGAGACGCCGGTGCCGAGCTGTCACCATGCACGGCATGGCCGGTCGGTGGGGGTTTCCAGAGGCGCTACTTGCGGCGGCGTGCGCTCTGTCCATCTGCGCGCCGGCAGCGGCTGAAGAAGTGCGGGTACTTCAGCCGGTGTGGGAACCGGCGGCACCGTCCTGGGCTGCCTACGAAGTCGGCCCCGGGGAGCGCTCGGTCGTTGTCGGGTACTTCGGCGGCGGCTGCGGTGAACGAGGCGCTGCTGCGACGGCCGTAGAAGCCCATGCGAGCGTGACCGTCCAACTTCGAACCGAACTGGCCACTTATCCCGGCGAGGTCATCTCTTGCCCGTCACAGCACCTCACGTTTCTCCACGTCGGGCTGCGTCACCCGCTCGACGGCCGCGAACTGGTGGGCGCTTCGAACCTCCCACGGGCCAACGCGGTGTGCTCAGGCGGCTGCCCGACGACGTTCACCGTCCCTGACGTGGTCGGCTTTTCGCTGAAGGACGCCCAGGCGGCGCTCGCGCTGGTCGAAATGCAGAACGGCATCCACCGCTCGGGTTGCCAGCACTCGCCCGCCCGCAGAGGCGTAGTTACCCAGGCGCCCACACATCCTCACGAGGCTGCGATCGGCACACGTGTACACCTGTGCGTGGCGGGGCGCTCCTCGCGGTGATCGGCGACCTCTCCGCGGCGGCGGTCATGTCGGCGGTTGCGGCTGCCTGTGCGGCTCTCACCTGGCGCGCCGGATAATCCGCGAACTCTCGAGAACCGGTCGCGAAGGTGCTGGCAGTGCCAGGGGAGGGTAGTTACACGTTGCGATGCACGTTCGCCCTGTTGTTCTCCCCACGGTGGGACTCTCTCTGGCGCTCGCAGGGTGCGGAGGGTCCCACCGCCTCCCCGCCTGCGTGGACTGGAATCCGCCCGGCCACGAAGTGACGAGGACCGACGTCGGCGGATTGGTGTACGTACCTCTCATCGAGCCGGAGATGGACACAGGAACGGGTCGTCCACGAGGCTTTCCGTGGATGCGCCCGGTTTCCTCCGACCCGGCGGTCCTCAAGGCGGTCACCGTCTGCCAGAAAGGCCTGACATTCAGCCTGCCGGTGGAAGCTTTCGCCTTCAGAGCCGTTCGGCCGGGTGTGGCAACCGTGACCGCGCCGCTCGCCGCGGCGTGGCGAACGGCCGAGCCACCACCCGACCCCGTGCTGCGGCCCTACAGTCGCACGATCACGGTAAGGCCCTAGCCCCCCGCCGCGCCCCTTCCACGAGCTACCTGCTAGCGGACTGCGACGCGACGAGGGGCACCTGGCTGATCCGCCAGCCGTCCCTCACACGCTGAAGCTTGTAGATGCCGCCGCTGTATTGAACGGTGGCGTTCGGGCCGGCGATGGTGACCCTGGTGGGTCGGCTGTCTTCCATTTCTCGGCGGCTCGTCGGTGTGAGGAGCGCGTCGTGGACGAATGCGATCAGCGCGGGGCAGGAGGATGTGTTGAGCCCCGCGTGTTCGAATCCGGAGAGTTCACGCGCGATCATGCGTTCGCCGGCTGGGTTGAGGAGTGAGCAGGCAGTGGTCAGGCGGCGTTGGGCCGTCGCTCGCTGCCAAGCCTCGGTCACGCTGCTTACCGCGTCAGTCGCTTTTTCTGCTCGGGCGTAGTCCTGGGCGGCGGTCCCTGCGCAGCTTGCAAGTACCACACACAGCAGGCCAAGAGTGATTGCCCGCACGTGGCCGAGGCTACCCGGTGCGCCGCCGAGAGCTGGTGGATCGCCGACTCCAACCTGTCATCCGCGGACAGTGCCCTCGGGTGCGAGCCCGTCCGGAATCACGACCTCGACCTGCTGGATAATGCACGAACGGGAACTCCTCTAACCGCCTCCCAGAAGGCGCACTTCGGTCTGCCGTTCGCCAATCCGATGGCACCGTCGGATGTCGATGCCGCGCTGGCGACGCTTCCCATCGGTGCAGGCGCATCCATAGTCGACACGGGCTGCGGAAACGGCGAGATACTTGCACGAGCCGTGCGCTGCCACGGCGGAATCCGTGGTGTCGGCGTCGATCTCGATCCCGTTGCGCTCGCTTCTGCGAAGGCTCACGGCGACCGTCTGCCCTTGAGCTTTGAGCTTCGAGACGCAGCGGAGGTACAGGGCACTTTCGACGCCGCGATCAACGTGGCAGCTTCGCATGCTTATGGGGACACCTCCGCCGCGCTGGCGGAGCTGCGACGCCTTGCTCCGGCGGCGCTGTTCGGCGAGGGCTTCTGGATGCGCCGCCCGTCGACCGGTTTCCTCGAGGCGCTGGGCGGAGCGAGCGAGGATGAGCTTACGGATCTACCCGGCCTCCGCGATGCGATTCGTGGGCATGGATTCGAGATCCTCGGCGAGTGGAGGGCGAGCACGCGGGACTGGGCGAACTACGAGCAAACGCTGATTCGTAACGCTGAGCGTGACGGCTCCCCGGAATGCATGGCGTACGCAGGACGGATACGTCGTCGGCGTGCGCTGCCTGACGGACTGCACACCCTTGGCTTCGGCCTTTTCGTACTTATCCGCCGCTGAGCAGTGTTCTTCTCGCTGCTCGACAACGCACGAACGGACTCATTAGGGCGAGTCGCGCCGGGTCAAGAATGCTCGCACTCGTGCGATCAGGTTTTGCGTGTGCCGCTTTCTCCGTATTCGTTGCGTGCGAGAGCGGCGCCCGGCGTCACGCGAGTGTCGCGACTCCTCGCCCTGGGGGCCGACGATCCCAGCTCCCTTCCCCGGCCAAATGCTGCGGCTGAGCCCCATAAGGGGATGTTACGACTCGTTCGCCGCGCCACGGTCTGCGGCAGTTGCCGGCCGACCAGCGCTCAGGCGCCGGGGCTCGTCGGCTTCTCGCTGAAGAATGCGCGAACAGCGCTCGAGCTCGCAGGTCTGAGAGCGGTGACGCGCCGCGCGTGCTCCAGCTCCCGCGTGCGTCGCGGCACGTCGTTCCCATCGGCAGAGTCAAGGGAAAGCAATAGTGCCTGCCGCCTGGAGAGAAGCAGCCGGAGACGCTGGGAGGCTCCATGCGACGCCAGCCCAGGCCTTGGTCTGCTCGATACCCTGGCGTGCAAGCACGCCACCGACGTTCGACGTTGACGGGCGGCACGAGCGCCAGCCGGGTCCGTTCTGTGGCTGCTCGATAATGCACGGACTCTTCGT
>DATJOU010000120.1:0-6391 GCA_035506775.1 Solirubrobacteraceae bacterium
CGTCGTGAAGCTGGGCGACCCGCTCGCACAGCTGCGTACCGCAAGCCTGTGCGTGCACCCGAGCTACGACGACGGGTTCGGCTACGCGCCCTGTGAGGCGCTTGCCGCCGGGGTGCCCGTGATCGTCACCGAGGACACCGGCATGAAGGAGCTGATCGAGAGCGGGCGCAACGGGCTGGTCGTGCCCACCGGCGAGCTCGAGGTCCTCGTCGAGAGCATCGACGCCGCCTACCGGGGAGAGCTCCTGCGTGGCTGACGGGCACGCTCCCGCCCCGGTCGCGCAGGACGCGGCGACGGGCGGAGCTCAGCCGGTCCTGAAGGCGGCCACCGTCGGCATGTCGCTGGGGGCGACCTCGGGGATGCGCGATCACGCGCGCCTGCTGACGGCGGAGCTGGCGGCCCAGGGGACGTCCTGCTCGCTGCACTGGCTCGACCGCGACCCGACAGGGGGCCTGCGGGGAGCCCACGCCGAGGCCCGCGGCTGGGCCGGGGCCCTACGCCGGCAGCTGCAGGACGAGCGTCCGGACGCCGTCGTGCTGCACTACGCGAGCTTCGCCTACGCCCACCGCGGGGTGCCGTTGCTGCTGGGACCGGCACTGAGCGCGGCCCGCTCGTCCGGCGCGCCCGTGATCGCATTCGTGCACGAGCTCG
Organism: Solirubrobacteraceae bacterium; assembly: GCA_035506775.1. Taxonomy (GTDB): domain Bacteria; phylum Actinomycetota; class Thermoleophilia; order Solirubrobacterales; family Solirubrobacteraceae; genus Palsa-744. Next base: position 652 of record DATJOU010000120.1, read on the forward strand.
CCTACCCGTGGGGCCGCGGCGCCCGCGGGGACTTCTGGGCCGCCAGCCAGCGGGCTGCGCTGCTGCCGCTCGTGCGCGCCAGCGCGGCCGTGGTCGTGACCACCGACCAGCGCGTGGAGTGGCTGCGCTCGCGGCGGTGGCTTCCGCGGCGTCCGCTGGAGATGGCACCGGTGTTCTCGAATCTGCCGCCCCCGAGCCCGGGGGTGACACCCGAGCCGCTCCTGGTGGGGTTGTTCGGCTACGCCTACGAGGGGGCGGCGGTCGCGCTGGTGCTCGACGCGCTGGCCGAGCTGCGCCGCAGTGGACAGCCTGTCGTGCTCGAGCTGCTGGGCGCCCCTGGGCCCGACACCGAGACCGGAGAGCGGTGGCGCGGCGGCGCGCGCGAGCGCGAGGTGGCGGACGCGCTCGTCTTCAGCGGCATGCTCCCGGCGCAGGAGCTGTCCGACGAGATCGCCCGTTGTGCCGTCCTGATCTGCGCAGCCTCACCGGGCCCGACCTCGCGCAAGGGGACGCTGGCGGGCTCGCTGGCCTCCGGGCGGCCCGTGGTCGCGCTCGACGGGCCGCTGAGCTGGCGTGACCTCCGCGAGCAGGACGCCGTCCGCGTGGTAGCCCCGGAGCCCGTGGCGCTGGCCGGCGAGCTGACACGCCTGCTCGCCGACACCGCCGGGCGGGACGCCCTCGGCGCCCGCGGGCAAGAGTTCCACGAGCGCCGCATGGCGGCGGCACGCACCGCCGAGCTGGTCGGCGGACTGATCTCCTCGCTGTCCGCTAGGTCATCGAAGCCATGACCCCCGCGGCGCCGCGGGCGGCCTGCCAGGCCTCGCGAGCCGCACCGTAGGCCTCGGAGATCGCCGCCACGTGGTGATCGAGCGTGAACTTCGCCTCGAGCGTCGCTTTGCCGGCCGCCCCCATCTCGTCGCGGCGCCCGCCGTCGGCGAGCAGCTGGTTCAACGCGCGGGCCAGCGCGGGCGCGTCGCCGGCGGGGAACATCAGCCCCGAGACCCCGTCCTCGAGCCAGTCGCCGATCCCGCCCGTCCTGCTGGCCACGGCCGGGCGACCCGCGGCGAACCCCTCGATGCCGATGATCCCGAACGGCTCCGGCCACACGGAGGGAACGCACACCAGCGACGCGTCGGCGAACTCCTGCGCCAGCGGGCCGGGCTCGAGCCAGCCGGCGAACTCCACCCGCTCCTGCACGCCCAGGCGGGTGGCGAGTCGGCGCATCGCGGGCAGCTGCCAGCCGTCCCCGCAGACGATGAAGCGTGCGTCCACCTCGCGGGCCGCGCGGACGAGGGTGGCGACGCCCTTGGGCGCCACCACGCGGCCAGCGAACACGACCCGCGGCGAGCCGGCCCGGTCCGACGGCCGGGCCGGCGTGACAGTCGGGAAGTACGGCGCCATCCGCCGGCGCTCGATCCCGTTGATCCGCAGGTGCCGGTCCACCGCGCTCGAGTACGAGACCGCCATGTCGGCCAGCCGCAGGGCCGCCAGCTCGCGACCGGCGAGCGCGTAGCCCTTCCGCAGCCAGAAGGGGTTGCGGGTGTGGGCGCAGCGCAGCAGGTTGGGGACGCAGCCGGGGCCATGGGGACGGAGGCATTCCTGGCCGGGCCGGAAGTAGTGCACGCCGGAGGTGCAGGCCACGAAGCTGTGGGCGGAGATAACCACCGCAGCGGTACGACGCAGGAACTCGACCACAGCCGGGTCGCCGAGCTGGTGCAGGTGCACGAGCGACGGCTCCCACGAGAGCGCCTCCCCGATCCGCTCCGCCTCCGGGGCCTCGCGGTCGAACAGCCGCCGGCTCTCGAACATCGTCACGCCGGGGGGAACGAGGTCCGATTCGATCTTCGCCGCGAGGATCGCCACACGCATCCCCCGCGCCGCCAGGGCCTGGGCGCTGCCGGCGGTCGAGGTCGCCACGCCCCCATCCCTGACCCAGCGCGGGACCACGATCAGAACGGAGTCCGGATGCGCCACGGGCGGGCAATGATAATCCAGCGCCCCCGAACTGCCTCCGGCGAGCTGACCCGGTGCCCTGGCGTCACCTGCTTGCCAGCGGCGCGACGACGGCTACAGTTTCCTGGCTGTGGTCTACCGGACCGACACCGAGTGGGGTAGGGACCGCTACACCACACAGGAGGACGTGCTGAGGCGCGGGTCCAAGCGTGTCGAGAGCATCGCCGAGGCGATCGAGCGAACCACCGGCGCCACGCTGGAGGGCCGCACCGCGCTCGACTACGGCTGCGGGGTGGGACGTATCGCCGTCCCCCTGGCGGAGCGCTGCGAGCACGTCTACGGGATGGACCTGTCGGCGCCGATCCTGCGCGACGCGAGCGCGAACGCCGAGCGCAGGGGCCTCACGAACTTCGAGGCGGTCGGGGTCCCGGAGCTGGACGGCCTGGCCGGTCGCTACGACCTGCTGATCTCGCTCAACGTGCTGCAGCACATCCGCACGCGCGACGGCGAGAGTGTCTTCGAGCGGCTGGTCAAGGGACTGCGACCCGGCGGGGTCGGGTTCGTCAACGTCGTGGTGCGGCCACCGCGACCGCTGCGGAGCGTGCTGCGCTGGACCTTTCCGCCCCGCCACGCGCGCAAGCGCGATCGCCGCCGCCATCGCCTGAACCCCAGCAACCTCTTCCGCGCGGTGGACTTCTCCTACGCCTACATGATGCGCCGCTCCTACTCCCTGGACCGGCTGGGGCGCCTGCTGGCGGCCGAAGGGATCGACACCTGGCAGGTGCAGTACAACCTCAATCCCGAGCCCCACGGCTTCGACTCGCTGGCGCTGATCTTCGAGAAGCCCGAGGCCTGAGGGGCCACCGGCGGGCGGCCGGGCCTAACCGGGGCCGTCGCGGTAGCCCCAGAGCGTGAGCAGGTTGCGGCCGAGGTACTCGCCGAAGGCCTCGACCTCGGGGCGGTGGCGCTCCCGCAGCTCGGCCATCACGCGCTCGTCGGGCTCGGGAGGGGGTCCGTACAGCACGTTCCTGCGGAGCATCCCCATCGCCCCGCGGCGCAGGCGTCGGGGTGTGAGCGTGACCATTGCGCGGCGGACGGCCCGCGCCGCCGGCGAGCCGCCCTGCAGCGAATGCGCCACGCCGTTCAGGCGCGGGGAGCGCACGCCGTAGGAGGGGTTGGCCTCGCGCGCCGGCAACTCCACGTCCTCGTCCACGTCGAGGAAGCGCAACACCCGGCGCACGGTGCCCTCGTTGTCGGCGCGGAACTCCTCGTAGATCAGCACGAGCACCTGCTCGGGAGCGAACACGGCGTGGTAGCGGCGCAGCTGCTCGGTGTAGTGGAGGTGATCGGAATACCGCAGCACCCGCTGCCCGGCCCGTTCCAGTTCCTCGTTGGCGAGCGCGGTGGCGAGGTCTGTCTCGGTCTCGACGTGTTCCTCGAGCAGGTGCAGGTGCAGCGAGCGGACGAAGCTCGCCGGCTCCCGGAAGATGGCGATGATGCGCGCGTCCGGCTGCAGCGCGGCGATCGCTCCCGCCGCCTCGCGCGAGCGCAGGTATGCCGGCGAGATCTCCCCCACGCACAGGCCCGGAGCCGCGCCGGCGAACAGCGCCAGGTACTGCTCGAGGGTCTGGGGCTGATGCGGCGAGGACGGCACCATCGCGCGCAGGTCGCTCGCCAGGAAGCGGGGCTCCTTGACGGTGGGGAGGAAGATCTGCGGGTGGGCCCGCAGCATCACCCACAGGGCGGTGGTCCCGCACTTGGGGTGCCCGACGATGAAGAAGTCGGGAACCCTCTGCCCGCGCGCGGCGGCCGACGCGAGTGCGTCAGTCGATGCGGTCATAACCCCACAGGCTTACCATGTCGCGCCCGAGGTACTCGCTGAGCGATTCGACCTCCGGCCTGAAGCGGCGGCGCAGCTCGTTCATGAAGCGTTCGTCCGTCTCCTCGGGGGCACCGTGCACGATGCGCTGCTGGGTGACGCGCAGGGCCTTGCGGCGCAGTCGCTCGGGGGTCAGGGCCTTGACGACGCCCCTGGCAGCCCACCCCGCGGGGCCCCTGCCGACCGACACCGAGTGGACGATGTCGTCGAGCGTCTGCGAGCGCAGGCGCACGCTGGGGTTGGCCTGGACGACCTCGACCGGCTCGCCCGGGGGGACCCCGAGCTCGCCCTGGACGCGGCGCACGGTGGCGTCGTTGTCGGCTCGGAACTCCTCGTAGATCAGCACCAGCACCTGCTCACGCGGGAACACGGAGTGGTAGCGCCGCAGCTGCTCGGCATAGCGGACGTGCTCGGAGTAGCGCAGCAGCTGGGGCCGGTGCGAGCGGCGGGGGATCTCGCGACCCTGGCGGCGTTCGGACTCGAGCCCGATCGCGGTGCCGAAGTCCTTGACGCTCTCGACGTGGGTCTGCAGCAGCTGCAGGTGCAGCGAGCGCAGGAAGCTGGCCGGCTCACGGAGGATCGCGATGATGCGGGCCTCCGGCTGGACTTCCGCGATCGCCTCGGCGGCGGTCCGCGACCACAGGTAGGAGGACGAGGCCTCTCCCACGCGCTGGTCCTCGCGGGCGCCGGCGAACAGCGCCCTGTACTCGTCGAGCGTCTCCGGCGAGGGCCCCGCTTTGCGTGGCTGGAAGCGGGGGCGCATGTCGCTCGCGAAGAACCACGGCTCCTTGTTGTCGGGCATGAAGATCTGAGGGTGGGCCCGGAGCATGCGGTACAGCGCCGTCGTGCCGCTCTTGGCGTGTCCGACGATGAAGAAGTCGGGAAGCCGCCCGGGCGCCCCGTTCGGAGACTCACCCGGCGGCGTCATATCCCCACTCGCTCACCAGGTCGCGGCCGAGGTACTCGCTGAGCGCCACGACCTCCGGTGCGTAGCGGACGCGTAGCTCGGCCATCAGCTCCTCGTCGGGTGGCTGTGGGGGCGCGTACAGGAACCGCTGCTTGGCCGCGCGCACGCCGTCGCGCCGCACCCTCCTCGGGACCACGCGCGTGACCGCCGCCTTGGCGGCCCGCGAGAGCGGGCCCCGCCCGACCGTCACGGCGTGCAGCAGCTCGTGTACGCCCTGCGAGCGCGGCACCACCGTGGGGTTGATCTCGGCGCTCTCCACTGGCACGTCCTCGTCCACCTCGAGGAAGCGCAACACGGTTCGAACGGTCGCCGCGTTGTCGCGGCGGAAGTCGTCGTAGATCAGCACCAGCACGTGCCCCGCGGGAAAGCGATCGCGGTAGCGGCTGAGCTGCTCGACATAGCGCACGTGCTCGGAGTAGGCGAGCGCCTGGGGCCAGTAGGTGTGGCGTGGCACGTTGCGCCCTTCGCGGCGGGAGGGCTCGAGCTCCAGCGCCCGGCGCAGGTCGGGCTCGGTCTCGACGTAGGTTTCGAGGAACTGGAGGTGCAGCGAGCGCAGCAGGCTGGCCGGCTCGCGCAGGATCGCGATCGCGCGGGCCCGCGGGGCGACGGCGGCGATCGCCTCGGCCGCGGTGTGCGACCACAGGTACAGCACGGACGCCTCCCCCACCCGCTGCTCCGGCGCCGCGGAGGCGAACAGGGCGGCGTACTCGGACAGCGAGCGTGGCGTCCCGGCGGGGCGCGGAGGCGTGCGTTCGTGCAGCTCGGCGGCGAAGAACCACGGCTCCTTGTTCTCGGGCATGAAGATCTGGGGGTGGGAGCGGAGCATGTGGTGCAGCGCGGTGGTCCCGCTCTTCGGCTGCCCGACGATGAAGAAGTCCGGGAGGCGGCCGACCGCCGCCGACCCCGGATCGGCCGCCGGAGCCTCGGCTGCCGTCAAGGAA